>CAYSON010000110.1:0-8733 GCA_964432635.1 uncultured Desulfopila sp. | reverse complement strand
ACGAGAAAACCACAAAATTCGATTTCCGTCAGTCCAAAAGCACATTTCTTGCGTGTTGCAAACCAGGTGCAGTTCCAAAGAGTTTGATACAATTATATTTTTCACAAAGGAGAAAAACATGATTCTGCATGGCGAAAGCCTCAATGTCATTTCCAAGGTTATTGGAAAGGCATATAAAGAGCGTGATCCAAAGCCGATCCAGGCTGAAGCCCTTGAGCAGCAGAAGCTTGGCATGGATTACATTGACATTAATCTTGGCCCAGCCAAAAAAGACGGTCACGAATTAATGCCGTGGGTTGTTCAGGTGGTGCAAGAGGTCGTTCCTGATATGCCGTTGCTGCTTGACACCTCGAATATCGCCGCCATAGAGGAGGGCTTGAAGGTCATCAAGCCGGCCGCAAAACCACACATCGTCAACTCGATCATGGCCCGTCCAGAGCGGTATACGGTAATGCTGCCGATGGCTGCCAAGTATGAGGCTGATATTGTTGCCCTGATGTGGGGACCGGATGGTCTGCCGCGTGATGAAAATGAGCGTGCCGCCCTTGCTGTCGAGCTCCTTTATGCAGCAAATGAAGCGGGAATTCCCAACGAGAAAATTTGGGTTGATGGCATCGTTACACCTGTGAATATTCAACAAGCGCAGCTTATTTCACTTTTGAATTTCATGATGATGCTCGAAGATATCGCGCCAGGCTGTAAGTCTACCTGTGGCTTATCTAACATTTCTAACGGACCTCCAGTCCATCTTCGTCCAATTCTCAACACCACCTACATGATCATGTTGGAGCGGTATGGGATGAAGGCAGTTATTTCCGATCCACTAGATACTAACTTAACTGCGGTTGCCAAGGGCAAACGTCCTGACATCGTCGAAGTGGTTCAGCAGACTATGGATGGCTCCGCACCAAGTCTTTCTTCCTTGTCAAAAGAGTTAGGCGACTATGTGAAAACCGTTCGGGTTATCACCGGAGAAAGTCTGTTTTCTGATTCCTACCTGGATATCTAGTAACCAGTTTTTGCCTATCAAAAGCCCTATCCTTTCCGGGATGGGGCTTTTTTTTTTAATGAATCATGGTTACTACTCTCACCACAGAGGGCAGGACAACATTATTGAACTCGACCGAACAGAGAGATATCATGACCGAAAATGGAAAAATCACAGGGTGGGTTTACGTTTTTGTTTGCGATCCGGGGGGAGACGAAAGTTTTCTCGGGCTGTATGATGAAGAAAAGGATGTTCATTTTATTCCAGCATTTCGATCGAAAGAAGAGGCAAACGATTGTTTCCTGAATCTGCCTCGGGAAAAGGGGAAAAAATTTGAGCTGCAGGCCATTCATATCGAAGAGCTTTATGCCGATGCAACGAAAAACAATTTTGCCGTAGCCATGGTTGACCGCGAGGGCAAGGTCCTCAGCGAGTAGCTAAGACCCTTGAGAAACGAGTCAAATGGGAGGGGAATTCCGACGTGAGTTTAAAAATTGCAATAGGTGGAAAAGGGGGGGTCGGCAAGACCACCGTTACCGGGCTCTTGGCGCGGTGTCTGGCTGCCGATGAGGGCAATAAGGTCATTGCCATTGATGCCGATCCGGTGGCCAACCTCGCCGCCGCACTGGGTATTCCGGAAGACCAGCCGATCACGCCGATTTCCCAGTTGACCGACCTGATCGCCGAGCGCACTGGGGCCAAGCCGGGGACTATTGGCGGGTTTTTTACCCTCAATCCAAAAGTTGACGACATTCCCGAGCGGTTCTCGCGGGTACGCGACCGGGTGCGACTTTTGGTCATGGGCACGGTGCAGAGCGGGGGCTCCGGTTGTATCTGCCCGGAGAGCACCATTCTCAAGGCCTTGATGAACCACCTCGTGCTGTTTCGCGATGATATCGTCATCATGGACATGGAGGCCGGGGTGGAGCATTTGGGACGGGCCACTTCCGGCTCCGTCGATGCCTTGATCGTGGTGGTCAATCCTGGAGCGAGGAGTCGCGCCGCTGCTGATAAAATCCGCAAGCTCGGCCGCGATATCGGCATTAAGCGCATCATCGTTCTCGGCAATCGCGTGCGCAACGAAGAAGACCGGGAGTTGATCCGCTCGTCTCTTGGTGATTTTGAAATTCTCGGTTTTCTTCCTGAGCAAGAAGAGATCGTTGCTGCCGATCGCGGCGGCCTACGCCCTTACGATGATCTTGCCACCGCCCCGCCCGAGCTCTTTGCCATCGTCGAGAAGTTGATGGCTCTGAAGAAGGCATAGTCTCTCCTTCTTTCCGATGTATCTTTACGCCCGAGGCATATTGCCTCGGGCGTTGTCGTTATGGCCTCGTGACTTTCTGAAAACGGCGCTTGACAATACCACGGAGTGGTATAAATTGGACTATGTTGGGAATGTTTCCCAATAAAGTATCAGCGAGTTTTTGGTGCAGGTGATGCTTCGCCACTGCTTTTGAGGCGCAGTTTGCTTGTGCCGTAGCAGAACAAACAAGGAGGCGGCATGGCTAAACCATTGGAATTGATCAAGGTCGAGGACCTCACTATCTGTGAATCGACGGCGCAGATGATCACCAAGGCGAGGAAGGACGGGGTTGAGTTGTTTTTCGATCGGGCCAATGCGGTTAAACCGTGCCCCATCGGGGAACAGGCGGCGTGCTGTAAACACTGCTCCATGGGGCCATGTCGGATGAATGTCAATAGCCCCTATGACCGGGTCGGGGTGTGCGGTGCCACCATCGACACCATCGTTGCCCGCAATTTCGGGAGGATGGTGGCCGCCGGTACCGCCGCTCATACCGACCACGGCATGGCGATGCTCGAGCTCTTTCGCGATGTCATTAACGGTAAAGTCAAGGATTTTTCGATCAAAGATCCCATTAAGCTGCTCGAGATCGCCACTTCACTGGACATCCCCACCGAGGGGCGGGAGTTGAAGGATGTTGCCCTCGATCTCTATCGCGAGCTGGAACGTACGTATACCCAGGTGGACGGGGAGATTCCCATGATGAAAAGGGTACCTCCAAAGACCCTGGAACTCTGGCGGGCCGCCGGTATCGTACCGCGCGGGGCGATGCGCGAGATTATGGAGATGATGCACCGCACCGCCATGGGGGTGGACCAGGATTACGAGAATCTCACCAAGCAAATCTCGCGGACGGCCCTGGCCGACGGGTGGGGTGGGTCGATGGTCTCAACCGATATCTCCGATATCCTTTTCGGTACTCCGGCACCGGTGGAAATCGAGGTTGATATGGGGGTGCTCAAGGAGGATATGGTCAACATCATCGTTCATGGCCATGAACCGATTCTGCTCGAGGCGATGCTCATTTCCGCCGCTGACCCGACTCTGCAGGATGCGGCCAAAAACGCCGGGTCCAAGGGTATCAACCTCGTCGGCATGTGCTGTTCCGGGCTCGACGTCATGTCGCGTCATGGCTTGCCCCATGCCGGGAACTTCTCCAGTACCGAAGCGGTTCTCGTGACCGGGGCAGTGGATGCGATGACCGTCGACATCCAGTGCATCAAGCAGGACCTCAAGCGGGTTGCCGATTTCTACGATACCCCTTTCATCACCACCAACTATCGGGCCAAGATCGAGGGGGCGCTGCACATTCAGCTCGACGAACACCATCCACTGCAGTGCTCCGATGAGATCATTATCAAGGCCATTACCCGTTTCAAGTCGCGTTCAAAGCCGATTCAGATTCCCCGCAAGGTGACCCGCGGGGTGCACGGCTTTTCCTACGAGTATATCAACTATATGCTCGGCGGTTCCTTTCGCGGCAGCTTCACCCCCTTGAACGAGAACATCATCAACGGCCGCATCCGCGGTGTGGCCGGCGTGGTTGGATGTACCAACCCGCGTTCGAAACAGGACTATTCCCATGTGGAACTGGTCAAGGAACTGATCAGGAACGATGTCCTGGTGTTGCAGACCGGTTGTTCGCAGATGGCACTGGCCAAGGCCGGCCTCACCGGTCCCGGGGCGGCCGCCTTGGCCGGGCCAGGTCTTGCCGAGGTCTGTGAAACAGTGGGCATGCCGCCGGTGCTTGGTCTCGGTGCCTGTGTTGACAACAGCCGTATCCTCATTGCCGCTTCGGAGATGGTCAAGGTCGGCGGTCTGGGAGACTGCCTCGCCGATCTGCCGGCTGCCGGTTGTTCCCCGGAATGGATGAGTGAAAAGGCCATTGCCATTGGCCACTATTTCGTTGCATCAGGAATTTACGTGGTCTTCGGCCATACCTTCCCGATGACCAAGGGGACCAAGTTCGAGAAGCACCTTTTCGAAGAACTGGAGCAATTGGGCTTCGGTAAGTGGGCCTTTGCCGACGATCCCCATGAAATGGCGCGGCTGATGATTGCCCATATCGATAAAAAACGCCAACAGCTGGGTATCGACAAGACCAAGGAAAGGGTGCTGCTTGATATGGCCGATCGGCGCGGCCTTGATGCCAAAGCGTAACCAAGCGATGCGTGGCTTTTTGTCGGAGGGGGCGGGGTAGATTCCCTCTCCCTCCGGCAAGCTTTGGTGGAGGAAGAGGATGGCGATTTTTAACGGCAGATACGAATGGGATGGCACCAAAAGCGGCGAACTTGAGCCAGTGGCTTGGTATCCGGGCAGCTATGATGTCAAGATTGTCAGTTTAGGTGGTAGCGACAAGGTAGTATCCTTGAAATCGGTGCTTTGTCTCTTTGCCGGTACTGGCGAGGGGCAGTCTATTTCAGCCCATCCGGAGAAATTTGCCAAGCGTATTTGTGCCGATTTCTCTCTTGATCTCGAACGAGTGTTATGGGTGGAGGATCTCCTCGCGGGGGAAGATCGTTACCAGATTGTCAACTTTTCCCGGGCCGGCAAGATGGGGAGAGAAAATTTCTATCGCTCAAGCAAAAGGCCTGCGACAACATCTGAAATGCGGCTGGTTGTAATGGCTGTGAATTCTATAGGTGGAGAGGCGATGTCTTGAGAGAATATTTGTATCTGGGGGATATGCGATGGAAGAGGACGGTCTGTACGAAAGGTTGCGGCAACTCGATACTACGATCGAGGAAACCATAAGCCGTCTCCCACCACATTCGATCAAGCCGCCGGTGATGATTGAATTGCTGGCTCTCGAGGATGAAAGGGATATGTTATTGAGAAAAATAGGTAAATTACCTTGATGCGGAGAGATTTACGCAAATCTTGTTGCCTTTAAAGCGGAAAGGCTTATTTTTTGGCAATCAATAACGGAAATGGGGTCGATCGGATGGTGGACGGGTCAGCCTCAGACCACAGCCAGGAAAGGAAGGAGGTAACATGAGTAACCAGCATTGTCCAGGGTTTGAAAGCAACAAGTCCTTGAACGAAGTCAAGATCAAATGTCCCGCCTGTGGCAAGGAATGGGGGATCTTCTCCGACGAATTGGCGAAAAATGCCAAATGTGGTGATTGCGGTTTGGTGTTTGATCCCAAAACCGCCCTTGTCAAGTAACAGGGTGCCGCCGCTATTGCACAAGGCCGAAACAATTGCTCTGATTTTTGGCATTGACCTTCGGCCTTGAGGTTTTCCTGTATCGCTTTATCCAACCGCCTTCTGTCGGCCTTTTTAAATCGTTATCGCGATAATGGGCCTGCGCAGTGGTGGTCTTTCTTTTATCCCTCCACTCGTATTTTGTGCAAAGTGTGACGCTGCACAAAACATTTGCCTTTGCAGGAGCCTTGCCAAATCCTCCTCAGGCTCTCCCCAGATTCCCGTTTTGGTCGGGTATCTCGCCGATTTTAGTGCAAGTTAGCTCCATAACAGCGAGCCGCCTTGCCGTGCAATAAATGTTGATAACGTCAGCGATTTAGGCTAGGTTTAATGGCTTCCGGCAGTGTGAGAAAAGAGGTGACTCACGTCCTTTCTCGCCAGCCATGTCTGTGGCTGACTCTCGGCCCGGAAACAACTCTAGGCGTTAGATTATCACTTTAGAAGGAAAAGATTATGGCGGAAACGGCTATCAAGCTGGAAGGAAAGGCGAAGAGATCTTTCCTCGATGATTTACGGGAGTTGGTTCCTGCAGGAAACCTCAGCCTCTGTCTCACCTGCGGGCTCTGTTCCTCGGGGTGTCCGGCAACCGGTTTGGAGGATATGGATCCCCGCAAGTTTCTGCGCATGCTGGTGCTCGGCATGGATGAAGAGGTGATGAAGTCGGATTGGCCGTGGATGTGCACCATGTGTCAACGCTGCATTTATGTCTGTCCGATGAAAATCGATATTCCCGGCCTGATCTTCAACATTCGCGCCTCCCGACCCCGCGATCAGCGGCCCAAGGGCATCCGTAATTCCTGCGATGTCGCTGTGAACAGCGATACCTGCAGCGCCATGGGCACGCCGGTCGAGGATTTCAAGTTCGTCGTCAACGACGTGCTCGAAGAGTACCGTGCGGCACAACCGGAGTTTGCCGATATGGAGGCTCCCATTGACAAGGTCGGCGCCGAGTTCTTTATCAATCAGAACTCTCGTGAGCCGATGACCGAACCGGATGAGATGGTGCCCCTGTGGAAGATCCTGCACTTGGCCGGTGTCAACTGGACCTACGGCAGCAAAGCCTGGGCGGCCGAAAATTATTGTCTCTTTCTCGCCGACAACGAAAATTGGGAATATCTCGTCCGCAAGAAGGCGGCAATGGCCGATGAACTGGGGTGCAAAACCTACCTCAACACCGAGTGAGGGCACATCACCTTCGCAGTCCGGTCCGGACTGAAAAAATTCAACATTGCCCACAACTTCGAAACCAAGAACATCTACGAGTACTACGCCAAATGGATCCGCGAGGGCAAACTCAAGCCCAACTCCGATTGGAATAAGGAACTCAAGGTCAAGTTCACTGTCCAGGACCCCTGCCAGATCGTGCGTAAGAGCTTCGGTGACGCCATTGCCGATGAGTTCCGTTACGCCATCAAACAGTGCGTCGGAGAAGAAAACGTTCTGGAGATGTATCCCAACAAATCCAACAATTACTGCTGCGGTGGCGGTGGCGGTTTCCTGCAGTCGGGGTTCAGGGATCAGCGATTGGCTTACGGCAAGATCAAGGACGAGCAGATCAAGGCCAGCGGTGCCACCTACTGTATTGCCGGTTGCCATAACTGCCATGCCCAGATCCACGAGTTGTCCCACCATTTCGAAGGCCACTACCAGGTTGTCCATTTCTGGACCATTCTCTGCCTGGCCCTGGGGATTCTCGGGCCAAACGAGCGCGCCTATCTTGGTGACGACCTCAAGGATGTCAACGTGTTTCATCCGGAAACGGCACTCTAATGTTCGCTGGATTTTTTTCACATAGACGATAGGGTTGACTATGCAACTCACGAAGCAGCAGATTGACTATTGCATGGAGTGCGGGGTGTGCACCGGCAGCTGTCCCATCAGCCAGGAAAGGGCTGGGTTTTCGCCACGACAGATGATCAAGCGAACCTTGGTGGAAACCGACGAAAACGTCCTTTATTCCAACGATCTCTGGGCCTGTCTGAGCTGTTCGCGATGCAGCGACCGCTGTCCGGTGGGTATCGATTTTCCCGAGTTCATTCGCTCCTATCGGGAAAAGGCCAAAGTGGTCGCCAATCTGCCGCGGGAAAGCCATCACGGCATCTTTCAGACCCTGTCAAACCTGCAGGCGGGACTGGCGACACTCAACCGCATCGCCTGGACCGAAGGGGCGGGAAAGATTCGTGAGAGGGGCGACTATTTCTACTTCGTCGGCTGTGCCCCCTTCCAGACCCCGGTGTTCAAGTATCTCGGCCTCAACGTCATCGATACAGCCAGGAACATCCTTACCCTGCTCAATGCCGTCGGCATCGAGCCGGTGGTCAGCAACGATGAGCGTTGCTGCGGCCATGATGCCTATTGGGGCGGTAGCGAGGAATTGTTCGCCGATCTCGCCAGGAAAAATGTGGCAACCATTGTCGCCAGCGGCGCCAAGACGGTGATCTTCGGCTGTCCGGAAGGGTATGCCACCTTCAAGGAGCACTATCCCCTGGTGGTTGGCGACCTGCCCTTTGAGATCCGCCATATCGCCGAGTTTTTGGTGGAAACTTTACCGGCGGCGGGGGTTGCGTTGAAGGCCGCAGGCAGTGGTACATTGACCTTTCACGATCCTTGTCGCCTCGGCAGGAGGATGGGGATGTACGAGCAGCCACGACAACTCCTCGCCATGGTACCCCAGGCGCAGTTTGCCGAGATGGAAAATAATCGTGAAAATGCCGTGTGTTGTGGTACCACCGCCTGGATGGAGTGTTCCTCCTGCTCCAAGACCATGCAGACCAAGCGGCTCATTGAGGCGCAGCAGGTGGGCGCTGCCACCATTATCACCGCCTGTCCCAAGTGTCAGATCCACCTGACCTGCGCCAAGTCGAATACCGATATCGGCGTTGAGGTCAAAGATCTCTACTCTTATTTGGTGGAACAGCTGTAATGTCGGCCCTGTGTGCCCAGTATGCAGACAAGAATAAAGCTGAGTTGAGCAGCTTGTCTGCTCAAACGAAACGTATGCCCTTGCGGTATAACAATGCGTAGCGGAGACATTTGATGAACAGCAACAACTCGCGAAAGGTTCAGGGCTCGGTCATGGTCGTCGGCAGCGTTGGCGGCTAGAGTTTCAATCTATTTTAAGCACCCCAGAGTATGGTGGGCGATGCCCACCCTACGCGAACCGATCACGATACAGCCGACAACGCGGCTTGACCCGACGCCGTTCCAGAAGGGCGAGGTGAAGGACACGGGCAAA
>CAYSON010000109.1:235-8859 GCA_964432635.1 uncultured Desulfopila sp. | reverse complement strand
AAAACTCCTCGCCCGCAAACGGCTGCGCGCCTTCATCCACAACAGCGCCAGCATCATCGACGACACCAAGATACTCTGATCGGCCAGGCCCGGGTCATCAATAGCCGATGTTGGCCTGAAACTCCTTGAGGCGCTTGTGAATCGAGCGCAGTTCGGTGATGGTGGTCCAGTTGGCAATGAAAATTGAAAACGATTCTCGCACCTTGCTAAAGGCGTTGGATACCTGCACCAACACCCCGAGGGTGATCACCCCGGTGAAAAGCCCCGGGCCCATGATCAAATACGGGACGATCACCATCAGCTGCTCGAAGAAATTGACCCAGATGTCGAAATAGCCGTAGTGGAGAAAGAGCCTGTTGTAGTTGAACTTGAGGCCGACAAAGAGTTCGACGATGGTTTCGGTGCGCCCGTATGTCACCTTATCGTCTTCGGCATAGACCAGTTCTTTGCGAAAGGCCGCCTCCACCTTCTGATTGTTGTACTCAAGACCGGGCAACTTGATACCGACAAACCAGGAGATCAATAAGCCGCCCAGGGAAACCAGCAGGGCCACCCACACCAGGCTGCCGGGCACCGACTTGATCGGCTCAAGGTCGACACCCTTGCTCAGTCCCCAGAGGATAGGCAGAAAGGCGATCAGTGTCATGATGGCGCGGATTACCTGTAGCCCCAGGCTTTCGACAATCCGGGCGAAGCGGTAGATGTCCTCCTGGATACGCTGGCTGGCACCCTCGATCTCCTTATCCACCTTCTGCCACTTGTCGACATAGGAGAAGGTCATGGCCTCACGCCATTTAAAGGAATAGATGCGAGTAAAGTAGGAGGTCAGGGTGGCGATAAGCACATACGGGAAGGCGATCCGCGTGAATTGCACCATCTTCTCCCAGAATTCCTCGACTTTGTGCTCAGTGGCCTTCTGCAGGATATTGTAAAAACCGCCGTACCACTCGTTGAGCTGCACAGTCAGTTGCACTTGGATAAAGAGAGCAAACAGCAGCATCAAACCGCCACCGTACGCCCAGAAGAACCATTTACTGCTCTTGAAAAACGACCGAAACATGCCTCGTCCCCTCTCCTTTTCTTGAATTATCACCTTGATCCCGCCGGCCGGCGCGACGCAGCGGCACAGCGACTCGACAGTACACGATCATGTCTCTTTCGTCGTCGATTTTTCTTTCATTTCATTGATTTCCCTGAACAGTCCGCGTGCCATCAAGGCCAGCAGGGCCACTCCAAGGAGCAGCACCGCCCAAAGCAACCAGGTCTTCCATGGCAAAGCCGGGGGCAGTGGTTGCAGCACCTGTTCCCCGCCGAGCACAATTCTCCGGCCAAGTTGCGCTTGTATGACTCGATCCAAACCATCGCTTACGTCAAGAGCTTCAAGGACCAGACCGTCATTCTGCGCTGTGCTCCTTGCAGGCAGACGCTCGCTGCCAAAGGCGAGCAGGTAAGGTGGCCCACCCCGGGCGACGAAGAACAGTTCTCTGGTCACTCGGCCGAGGTGCAAGCCAGGACCAAGGCGGCTGGCAGCAATGGCCGCCCCGTCCTCCTCCACCGTCACCCGCCATAATGCGTCGGCAGTCGGGTCAAAGGTGCAACTGTCCTTGTGCACTTGGGCGGTGCCGTAGGTGAGGGCGTAGAAGGCTTGCCGGCAACGACTGCGCCACTGATCCTTGTCGCTGGCCCGCGACTGCAGGTGAATTTTTGCCAAGGAATTTGGGCGATTAAACTGCAACCGGGCAGTGCTCACCGGCAGGCGGAGATCGCTGTGGTAGTCGACGTCGAGCCGTCCCGGCACCACCACCACCTCGCCCGCGCCAAGATCGCTCCATTGGTACTGCCGATGCGAAGAATGGGTCTCACTGGCGAGTGTCGCCTGGGTCAAGAGGAGCGGTTCGCTCTCGCTCCAGGAGAGGCGCAGATACCGCTGTGGTGCAATGTCCAGTGCGATCTCCCGCTTCTCGACGCGCTCGCCGTGATGGTGCAGATCAACCAGGGGGGCGGAGGCCACCAGCGTCCTCCAGACACGAAGATCTGTGCTGTGTTCGAGTCGTGCCGTAAAGATCGAGGAGGACGAAGCCGTCTGCCAGTGCAATTCGAGGTTTGCGGCGATGCGCTTGCCCCCGCCCAGGTCAAAAAGGTAGCCGCGCAACGGCCGCCCTGTCCCGCCCTGATCGTGATCCTTGAGGGTGACGATGGTGCCGGCATTGTCGCGCACCACCTCCACGGCGAGATGAGGGGTGGCGGCGCTGTTCTCTCCATAGAGGGGAAAGAACGGCACCGCCGTCTTTGCCACCTCCACCGGCTGCGCCAGTGCGCGCAGGGCATGGGGGAGAATCTCGCCGGCGCCATTGAAGATCCGTATATCGCCGAAATCGGGGCGCCGTACCATAATGTAGACCTCCTCCGGCAACTCCACCCGAAAGAAGGGTCCCTGTCCTCTTGTCTCAAGATAAAACCCGGCGAAAAAATCACCGCTGACCGGTTCCTCACCCCGTACAGAAACGGCAGCCATGAGCATCAGTGCAATTAATACAAAGGGTTTCATAGCTGTTCCTCCGCGGTTTTCGGCGGCAGCGGCGAAAAATAGCCGATGACCAGCATAAGCAGGCCAACGACGAGAAAGGAGACAATCCGCGCCACTGTACCGGTGCCGGAGAGATCAACGGCAAAGAGTTTCAGTACTACCAGGGCCAGCAGGCCCGCCCCCACCGCCCACAGCAGGCGACTGCCACGACGGGTGGCGGTAACGGTGATGGCTAGAGCGGCCATTCCCCACAGAGCGGCCAAAGCGGCCTGAAGGACCGCCGAATGATAGAGAGAAGTGGCGGTATAGGGAATCCCTCCGTAAAAATGGACGACGCGGGCAACCATGGTGTTCAGTAGCATAAAGAGCAGTGCCCCGAGTAGGCCGTAGAGGGCTCGCCCCCCCCATGGCGGTGTGGCGGCAAAGAGGGTCAGACCGCGCACACCGCAACGCAGCAGGGTAAAAAGAACCAGTACGCCGCTCAGTTCGAGGGGATTAACCAGGGGCAGATAGGGTAAGGGCCTGGGGTTGCCGGAGAACTGCAGCGAACCGAGAAGCCACAAGATCACTGCCAGGGCCGGAACCAGGGTAACTATGCCGAGATAGAGGCGGGCCAAGGGTGCCGCCGGCCACCTACCGCCATCTACGAGGAGCGGCAACAGCAGCACGGCGAGGCAGGGAAGAACCGCCCAACAAGCCAGCGACCAGGCCGAGGACAGGCCGGCCAGCCGATCGACGTACTAGGCCGCCTCATGACTTGCCACCAGGAGCAGCAGCCAGAAGGTGCCGGCATGCCAACTCTGTTCCAGCAGTTTCGGCCAGAAACTGCCGAAATGGAGCAGCGTCCGGTACTGGACGATAAAGGCGATAACCCAGGCGGCCGCCCCCCAGCCGGCGAAGAGGTGGGAGGATGGGGAGAAGCGCAGCATCTCGTAAACAGCCATCCCCACCAGTAGCA
This sequence comes from uncultured Desulfopila sp., assembly GCA_964432635.1. Classification (GTDB taxonomy): domain Bacteria; phylum Desulfobacterota; class Desulfobulbia; order Desulfobulbales; family Desulfocapsaceae; genus Desulforhopalus_A. The sequence continues at coordinate 5,374 of CAYSON010000109.1, read as the reverse complement.
GCAAATGCGGCAGGGTCGCAAAGGCCGCGCGGCGCCAGGGCATTTTGAGGCAGGCAAGGCCGGCGAATATCGAGGTGGCGGCCGAGAAAAGCAATATTCCATGGACCTGGGCTCCCCGGACCACATGCCGTTCCACTTCCTGGATCCCACCGACATACCACCAGAACAGGGCCCAGACGAGCAGCGGCAGGGAGTAATACCGCTCCCAGCGGCGCAAGCGCTCGGTGTAGAGGTCGAGCACATAACCGGAGACCACCGCCGCCAGCGTCAAAAAGAGGCAGCCAAGGAAGTAGCGGTTGGCGAAGGGCAGCGGCGCCAGGGGATACCACACCGAGTCGGCAAAAATCACCGCCGCCGCCACCTGCAGGAGGAGACCGAAGTGACGGGCCAAGAGTCGCTGCTGCCGGGCCCCAATCCACACCATGCCGGCACCTTCCAGGGCCCAGATAGCCGCCGACCAATGCCCATCCAGGGCCAAGGGTATGGCGAGACTGGCAAAGACTACACCCAAAGCGAGAAAGGCCTCACAGAGCAGGCGCATCGCGTCGCGGAAACGGCGCCACAACAGACTTGTCACGCCAAGATAGAGAAAACCAAGGCCAAGGGCGGACAGAGCCATGCCCAGGTGCATATCGCGCACCAGATAGTACTGCAGGCCGGAAACCACCAGCGGCAGTCCAAAAACCAGGGGCCCATCGATGTAGCCGCGCAGATTGACGGGCTGGCGATGAGCGAAGAGCACTGAGATAATCAGATAAAAGAGAAAGAAGAGCACGAGAAAGGGCTCGGTGGTGGCGAAGTGCTGCGGCTGATAGGCCGAGGCGCCCCACACGGTGGCAATGCCGAAAGTAAAGAAAAAGCCGATCAGGTTGAGTTCGCGCCACGACTTTTTCCAGGCAATGGCGAAGATGCCGAGGTTGAGCAGGCAGTAATAGGAGAAGAGGACGACATGATTCCCGCCCCCGGTGGACATCAGCACCGGGGCGAGAAAGCCGCCGATGCTGCCGAAGGCCGCCAGGGCGCGACCATCCTCAATCACCGCCAGCAAGCAGGAAAGCGCTACCAGCGCCACCATCAGACCCAGCGCCAGTTCGAGCGGCAGCAGGTTATAGAGTTTGCCGGCACCGAAAACCACCAGATAAAGGATACCGACACCCGCCCCCTGCAGGGTCAGGCCGTAGGCGGTCTTGGTGTGACGCAAGCGCCAGCCGAGACCAAGCAGGGCCAGGGCGGCCACAGCGGCGGCGATCAACCGCAGTTCCAGGGACACCACGTTGCGCTGCGAAGCATAATTGATCAGAAAAGCGATACCGAAGAAGAGAATGATAACGCCAATCTTGAGGACAACGTTGCCGCTGGTAAAAAAAACCCTCAGCTTGACCACCAAGCCGCTCCCTCCCTGGCCGAGGGTGGCAAAAAATCGATCAAGGCCTGAGGAGGGCGAGACCGCGCCATTGTCGTGTTCCCCCTCACCGCCCTTTCGTGGCGGTGCGCTAGGTTGCGGTGACGAAGGCTGCGGTTCTTCAACCGCCTCAAAGATCACTTCCTCGGCTGGCGTTGCCTTGGGGTGGGCCATAGCTCGCTCTTGCCGCTTTTCCAGCGCCGTCAGGCGGCGGCGCAGTGTCCACACCTCAGCAGCAAGCAGGCCGAAGGCCGCTCCAAGGAGAGCACCACCCATACCGAACCGCGCCATGCCCACCGCCGCGCACCCCAACGCCAGCAACACATGCATCACCCACCTCCCTCGTCTCTTGGTAACATCGCCCAACAACCGCACCGCTTAGCCCTGCTCAGCTCAACAAGCGCGCGGTCTCATCGTCTCCCGGCTGACCTCTTCGCCGCAGATAGTCGGCGATCCGCTGCCGCTCCGCGACCTCCTTCTTCTGACCAAGGTTGGCCTTGGCGGAGAGCGACTCGATGCGTACCGCCACTACATGACAGAGTTTCACCGCCTTACTGTCACCCTTGATTCCGGAAAAATCGGCCACGCCCTCATGCACTGCCATCAACGCGTTGAGGGCCGCCACCTTCTCCTCCAGTTCGTCGACGATCTCGGCCCGACCGCGGATCACCACCGATTGGTAGAATTGACCGACCTCGCAGGCCGGCAAACTCTTGTCGAACGCGGTGTCAAGATAGGCCAGGGGCCGGTCAACGGCGAAGCAGACCCGGTTGTCGCGGCCGATATTGTCGAGCTTTTCCCCGCTGCTGGCACAATGGAAATAGATGGCCCCGCGAAAATAGACATAATTCACCGCAGTTATATAGGGATAACCATCTTCGCCAATGGTCGCCAAGCGTCCGATCATGGTTCTGCCGAGAATGTCGCCAATGGTATCCCGATCCGTGATTTCATTGAATGCTCGTCGCATGGTGATCTCCCTGCTGAGGTGATGATGGGTGGTTGATATAGCTGAGTTGAGCAGCTTGTCTGCTCAAACGAAACTTATACCCTTGTGGTATAAAGCACTCCTTTTACACCTCATTGGCAGTATCGACAATGACCTAACGAAAAATCCTGCGCATCTTCTCGACACACGGCACGTATCACCACCACTTACCCTTTTGCGGATAGTGTGGCCTTGCCAGCAGACAATCAATACCTTACAGTGGTTGAGCCAATGAATCGATTTATTCCCCTCAACCTTCGCCAGACGGCCCCCGGCGCCTTACCACTGCCATGAAACGATTGCTCCTTTTGACATTGACCCTTCTCACCGGCTGCGCCTCTCTACCCAAGAACTTCACCCCCGTCGACGATTTCAACGTCGAACGCTATCTTGGCGTATGGTATGAAATCGCCCGGCTCGATCACTCCTTTGAAAGGGGCTTGTCGCAGGTCACGGCGCAGTACAGTTGGCGCAACGACGGTGGCATCGAGGTGATCAACCGCGGCTATTTGCAAGAAAAAGGTATGTGGAAGGAAGCTAAAGGAAAGGCGTATCTTGCCGGAGAAGCGGATCAAGGGTTTTTGCGGGTCTCCTTTTTCGGCCCTTTTTATGGGGCCTATGTCGTCTGCGCCCTCGACCGCAACCATTACCGCTATGCCCTGGTCTGCGGCCCGGACACCTCGTATCTGTGGATTCTCGCACGAACCCCAACTCTTGACGAGGCGACGATCAGCACCCTCGTTGCCCAAGCGGAGGCTTTGGGCTACAATACCCGTGACCTCATCTACGTCAATCATCAACCCATGGGAAATCGGCCATGAGCCAATCGATCTATGCCCTCAACCTCTTCAACGTCAAGGATAAGAGCGAGTACCTCGCCTACTCGCGCCGCTCGGTCAAGGAAGTCACCGCCCACGGCGGCCGCGTCATCGCCCTCGGCAAGTTTCAGGAGGCCATGGCCGGAGAGATCGCCCCGAGGTCGGTGATGATTCTCGTTGAATGGACCTCACGCCAGGCCTATGACAACTACTGCAACGATCCTGCCCTGGCCGATCTTCACCCCCATCGCATCAACGGCACCAGTGACTATATCTGGCACCTCTTCGACAAGCTCGACGACCTCCGGCCAATCTTGAAATAATCGAAACGGTTCAACCCGGCAGGCCCTTTTGCTCATTGCGGCAAGAGACCGCAGTAGTCATTCTGCAGAGTTAATTGACCTTTTTTGATCGTCCCGCCCACTCACGTTCGCGCAGCTTGAACTTTTGGATCTTGCCCGTCGCGGTTTTGGGGATTTCCCCGAACTCGACATACTTGGGCGCCTTGAAACGGGCAAGATGCTCCTTGCAAAAGTTGATGATGCTTTCTGCGGTGGGATTGCTCCCCGGCTTGGGGACGACAAAGGCCTTGGGCACTTCCCCCCATTTGTCGTCGGGAACCGACACCACCGCCACTTCGAGGACGTCGGGGTGGCTATAAATAACATTCTCCACTTCGATCGAAGAAACGCTTTCACCACCGCTGATGATGATATCCTTCTTGCGATCCATAATCTGCACGTAATTGTTGGGATGGATCACCGCCAGGTCGCCGCTGTGGCACCAGCCCCCCCTGAAGGCCATTTCAGTCGCCTCACTATCCTTGTAATACCCAAGCATAACGGTATTTCCGCGCATCACCACCTCGCCTATGGTCTTCCCGTCCCTGGCCACCGGCTGCATGGTCTGTACATCGACCCCGTCCATATTCATGGCTATGATGGTCGGCACACCCTGGTGGCCTTTGATCCTCGCCCGATCCTCGGGGACGAGATAGTCCCATTTGGATTGCCACTGGCAGACGCTATAGGGTCCGAAGACCTCGGTGAGGCCATAGGTCTGGGTAATGTTGGCCCCAATACTTTCCATGTGCTGAATAACTGTGGGCGGCGGCGGCGTCCCGGCAGTCATGATTTCCAGCCGCTTCTTCAGTTTGATGTCGTTGGTGGAGGCATAGGCGGAGAGGCCGATAAGAACGGTTGGGACGGCACAAAGATGGGTCACTCCGTTGCTATTGATAGTTCGGTAAATATCTTCCGGAACAACCTTGCGCAGGCAGACATGGGTGGCCCCCATGGCGGTGACTCCCCAGGTGAAACACCAGCCATTGCAGTGGAACATCGGCAAGGTCCATAAATAGACGGAGCGGGAATTAACCCCGAATTCGAGTTGTTCGCCAATGGCGTTGAGGTAAGCGCCGCGGTGGTGATACATCACCCCTTTAGGCCGTCCGGTGGTGCCGCTGGTATAGTTGATGGAGATGAGCTGATGTTCGTCATCGATTTCGGGAACAAGCGGTGCGACGCTGCCAGTAGCGAGAAACTCCTCGTAACTCGCTCCGTGCAAAGGTTTATCCGGGCTGATATCGCAGATATTGACAAACAGCTCGACCTTGCCGATTTCCCCGAGAATCGGTTGTACTAGCCCGGCAAACTCGTTGTCGACAAAGAGCACCTTGGCGTCGGCATGATCGATGATGTAGGCGATCTCCCCGGCGGACAACCTGAGGTTGATCGCCACCAGAACGGCGCCGATCATGGGCACGGCGTAATGGGCTTCAAGCATCGGCGGGATATTGGGACAGAGAAAGGCGACCTTGTCTCCCTTGCCGATACCGGCCTTCTTCAAGGCGCTGGCCAAGCGATTGACCCGACGGTAGAAGTCGCTGTAGCTGCAACGATGATCTCCGTAAATGACCGCCACCTTGTCGT
>CAYSON010000109.1:0-225 GCA_964432635.1 uncultured Desulfopila sp. | reverse complement strand
GGCAGAGCGACTGAGGAAGTGTACCGGGGAAAGGACATCAAAACATACGTTCTTATGGGTCATTGGCGATTTTCCTCCGAATCGGGTTGATTGTTGGTACTCCTCCAGCGCCTGCGCTTGAGGCCTTGCTCGCACTCAGTAGAAATCAAATACACAGCCGTTGCTCCACACCCATTGCCGCAATCGGTGGTAACGAGAGAAAAGAACCCTTGAGCCGGTTGTCCT
>CAYSON010000108.1:0-8865 GCA_964432635.1 uncultured Desulfopila sp. | reverse complement strand
CCCAGCGGGTCGACTTGCCAAAATTGGCCCCCAGGCTACCCTCCATCTCCACCACGGTCACCTCCTTGCTGCCCTCGGTGGCCAAGCGGTAGAGTTTTTCTTTTGAAACCGCGCTGTTGACCAGGAGAAATTTCAGTTCCTCGCCGGACAGAGTGCCGCTCTCGGCGAGCAAGAGGGCTGTTTCCACCCCCACCGCCCCGCCGCCGATGATCACTACTCGCCGTCCCACCGTCGCCCGCCCCGCCAGCACCTCCCAGGCCTGCATCACCTGGGGTTGATCGACTCCGGGAATCGTCGGGAGGATCGGTACGCCACCGCAGGCATCGACCACCACCTGGGGACGTTCGGTGGCGAGGAGGTCGCGGTCGACGCTGGTATTGAGGAACACCCGCACCCCGGTTACCGCCAGTTGACGGGCGAGATCGTCGGCAAAGACCAGGAATTCCCGGCGTCCCGGAGGAGCTCCGGCGAGGTGGAGCTGTCCGCCGAGGCGGAAGTCCTTTTCATAGAGGGTCACCATATGACCACGCTCGGCAGCAGCGATGGCCGCCGCCATCCCCGCCACCCCGCCGCCGATCACCAGCACCTTCTTTGGCGCATCGGTCTTGGTGGAAAGTTGCTCCCCCTCATGGCCGGCCCGGGGGTTGCAGAGACACTCCACCGCCTTCATTTTGAAGATATGGTCGAAGCACCCCTGACCGCAGGCGACACAGTGGACGATCTCCCGCTCCCGTCCGCTGCGCGCCTTCTCGGGGAAATAGGGGTCGGCGATCAAGGCCCGGCCGATGGCCACCATATCGCAAAAACCCTCGTCGAGGAGCAGGCGCGCCACCTTGGGATCGTTGATGCGATGGCTGGCAATAACCGGAACCGGAACACGTCGCTTGATGTCACGGGCCAGATAGGCAAAGGCCCCGCGCGGCACCTGGGCAACGATCTGTGGCACCTGGGCCTCGTGCCAGCCGACGTTGACACAAAGGGCATCGACGCCGATCTCGGCCAATCTCTCGGCAAAGACCAGCTGCTCGTCAGGTCCAATGCCGCCGGGCATAAAGTCATTGCCGTTAAGACGCACCAGGATGGGAAAGTCCCCGCCCACCTCATGCCGCACCGCATCGATCACCTCGAGGCCGAAACGCAGGCGGTTGTCAAGGCTGCCGCCGTACTCGTCTTCTCGTTTGTTGGTGAGTGGCGAAAGGAATTCGCTGATCAGATAGCCGGTCCCGGCGAGGATCTCCACCAGATCGAAACCGGCCTGGCGCACCCGCCCAGCGGCCTCGGCAAAACGGCGCAGGGTGGCCTTTATCCCCTCGCGGCTCAGCTCCTCGGGGGTCTCGCGAGTCAGCCGGCAGGGCACCGGTGAAGGCGCCACCGGCTTTCTGCCTCCAAGAAACATAGAGGAGTTGTAGCGTCCGGCATGGTTGAGCTGCACCGTTCCCTTGGCCCCGCCCTCATGAATGGCTTGAGCGAGGCGAGTAAGGCCAGGCAGAAAAGCATCGTCATGGGCACCGATATTGGCTGGGGTTCCGGAAAGCTCGTCAACAGTGGCGTAGCCGACGCTGATCAGGCCGGCACCGCCTTCGGCGCGCTCTCGGTAAAACTTCATCAAGCGCTCGCTTACCTGATAATTCTTGCACATGTTGAGGTGCATCGCCGGCATGTAGATGCGGTTCTTGACGATGACCGAGCCAATGGCGATGGGGGTAAAGAGGCTGTCAGCAGATAACATGGTTGCTCCATCAGCGCCCGACGGCGCTTCTAAAAAGGTCTTCGACTCGCCCGAAAAGACCAACATCACGCAACGCCTGTTGTAGCAACTCGGGCCGGAGGAGAAGATCCTGCATGAAAACGACCTCGGAGGCCTTGAGAAAGAGGGTAAAGACGTCCTGCACCGCCTCGCCCAGCAGTTTGTCGAGGAGCACCATGAGATTTTTCTCCTTCCGGTGCGGCCTAAGGCTTTCCACACGCTGCAGGAGCTTGGTGATGTAGAAGAGCAGAGTCTCCTCAACACCGCCAATCTCAAGGCGATGGCCGGGATGAATGGCTCGCCCGTGCAAGGCGGCGAGCTTGGCAAACGTGGCACAGTAGGCCTGGTAATTATTGAAGCGATCACCGCTCACAAGATCAACATCAAGCAGCGGCACCTGAAAGATGCCGCGCAGCAGGGTATCGCCGGTCACCGCCCAGGTTGCTCCAGCGTAGACAACGTCGCTCTGGGAATGGCCGGGACAGTTGATCACCTCTATGCCGAGATGGGCGGGAAGATGCTCTTCCACCGCCAGATACCGTTTGGGAAAGGGGGGAAAGAGGGCGCCGCTCTCGAAGATGCGCCGCAATTCGCTGAGGCTCTCCTCTTTGAAGTCGAGGCCGGCGAGCAGTTCCTCGAGGGCGTTGATGCGCGCCGCGTGGTGTTCGATCTTCAGACAGTCGCGGTGCGGCAGATAAACGATGGCGTCGCTCTCCTCCTCCAGCCAGGCAGCCAAACCATAGTGGTCGATATGGCAGTGGGTAATGAGGACATGACGCAGGCGCGACAGGTCAAGGTGCTGCCGCAGATAGCGCCTTGCCTCCTCTGTCGGCGGGCCGGTATCAAAGAGCACCAAGTCGCCTGCGATGGTGGCGGAATAGCTGTGCACCGGGCCAACCATGTACGGGGTTTCGATGGTATGCTGGACGATTCCGCTCATGGCGCAGTTGGCAAATGATCGACAAGCGAACCGACACCGATGCACTGGATGTCGGCCCGCTGCGGGGGAAGGCTAGAACACGTACTTCTCGGCCTCGCAGGCTGCCTTGGCCAAGGCGCGCTTGGAGGCGAGCAGGCCGGTGGCGTCGTATTTACCGAAGCGACGGATACCGGAGAGGATCATGTTGAGGGTGTCACCCTCCTCGACGAAGAAGGCGGCCTTACGGGCGGCAGAGGTCACCGCCTCAGTGGCCTCGAAGGCAAAGATCTGAACCGCGGCAAGAAGCTGCGCGCGCTTGGCCTCGCTGATCTTGGCCACGTTCTTCTCGGCCCGCAGCACCGTGCTCTCCAGGGCAAAGATGTTGATGGCGATATCGGCGGCGGCCAGCAGGATCTCCTGCTCGTTGGCAAGTTTATCCATGTACTTCTGCACCCCGACTCCGGAAAGGATGAGGAACAGGGTCTTGAGATTTTTGATCAGGGTCTTTTCCTTGATGAAGGGAATCGAATCATCGAGGTCTTCGAAGCTCGGGGTCATCAAGGACTCAAAGGCCTTCATCGCCTCGGCCTGCAGCGGCAGCTCGCCCTTCATCGCCTTACGCAGGATCATTCCGGGAATGAGCAGGCGGTTGATCTCGTTGGTGCCCTCGAAGATGCGATTGATGCGTTCGTCGCGGTAGAAGCGTTCCGCCGGATACTCGGCACAGAAGCCGTAGCCGCCATGGATCTGCAGCACCTCGTCGACGGTGCGAGCCAGCACCTCGCTGCAGAAAACCTTGGCGATACCGCACTCGGCGGCGTACTCCTCGATGCCCTTGAGGTACTCCTCATAATAGTTGTCGACACCCTTGTCGATGGTCGCCAACTTGGTATCAAGCAGCCCGGCGAGACGATAGACCAGGGACTCGGAGGCATAGATTTTGGCGGTGAGATCGGCGATTTTTTCACCGATGGCGCCGAAGTGGCTGATCGGGGTGTTGAACTGTTTGCGCTCGTTAGCATATTTGATACCGGCAGCCAGGGCCATTTTCGAGGCACCGCAGACGCCTGCCCCGAGCTTGAAGCGGCCGATATTGAGGACGTTGAAGGCGATTTTGTGTCCCTTGCCCATTTCACCTAACAGATTCTCCACCGGCACCTGGCAGTTGTCGAGAATGATCTGGGTGGTTGAGGAACCCTTGATGCCCAGCTTTTTCTCTTCGGCGCCGACAATCAGTCCGGGGAAGCTCTTCTCCACCAGGAAGGCGGTAAAGTGCTGCTTGTCGATCTTGGCGAAGATGGTGAACAGCTCGGCGAAGCCGCCGTTGGTGATGAACTGTTTGGTACCGTTTAAGATGTAGTGCTTGCCGTCCGCAGAGAGTACCGCCGAGGCCTGGGCGCCGAGGGCGTCGCTGCCCGAGCCCGGCTCGGTGAGGCAGTAGGCGGCACACCATTCGCCGGAAATGATCTTGCCAAGGTACTTTTCTTTCTGCGCCGGGGTACCATAGTAGATGAGCGGCAGCGTGCCGATGCCGGAATGGGCGGAATAGGCGACCGAAAAGGAGCCGCCGTAACTCATCTTCTCGCTGACCAGCATGGTCGAGGCCTTGTCGAGTTCCAGGCCGCCGAACTCCTCGGGAGCATCCATCATCAAGAGGCCGAGTTCACCGCATTTTTTCATACCCTCGACCACCAGGTCGAAGTTCTGCTTGTCGATCTCCTCGATCTTGGGAACAATCTCCCCATTGATGAACTGCTCAACGGTCTCGCCCATCTGGCGCTGTTCATCGGTGAAGTCCTCGGGAGAGAACACGTCGGCGCAAGAACTTTCGACGACCAGGAACTCGCCGCCTTTCAAGATTTTTTCAGCCATTATCGTCACCTCAAAGGTTCTGTGGTTGTCGTTAGTTATAATCGTTCGAAAATGCCGGCGGCACCCATACCGCCGCCGATACACATGGAAACCATGCCGTAGCGCAGGCCGCGCCGGCCCATCTCATGAAGCAGGGTGGCGGTCAGCTTGGCCCCGGTGCAGCCTAAGGGGTGCCCCAAGGCGATGGCGCCGCCGTTAACGTTGATGATCTCGGGATTGAGGCCAAGCGTCTTGATCACCGCCAGGGCCTGGGCGGCGAAGGCCTCGTTGAGCTCGATCAACTGAATGTCCTCCTGCTTCAATCCCGCCAATTTCAAGGCGGCGGGAATGGCATTGATGGGACCGATGCCCATCACCTCCGGCGCACAGCCGTTGGCCGAGAAGGAGAGAAAGCGAGCCATTGGGCTCTTGCGCACACGCTCGAGGTACTCTTCCGAGACCACCATGGTCATTGCCGCTCCGTCGGTCATCTGCGAGGAGTTGCCGGCGGTCACCGGACCGCCGATTTTGAAGGCCGGCTTCAGTTTTGCCAGGGAATCGATGGTGGTCCCTTGACGGACACCGTCGTCCACCGTCACCATTTCCTTGGTACGTTTGACCTTGCCACCGACGATTGCGGTCTTTTCGATCTCCACCGGGATGATTTCGTCGGCAAAACGTCCAGCGGCAATGGCCGCCGCTGCCTTGGTGTTACTGGCGGCGGCAAAGGTGTCCATGGCCAGGCGATCAATACCGTAACGTTCAGCGACCTGCTCGGCGGTAACCCCCATGGAGGCGAAGGCCTCCGGCCAGTCGACCATCATCCCTGGATTGGCGCTGTATTTGAGTCCGCCCAGCGGCACGCAGGACATCGACTCGACCCCGCCGGCGATGATGCAATCGGCAAAGCCGCACATGACGCGCTCGGCAGCCATGGCAATGGTCTGCAAACCGGAGGAGCAGAAGCGGTTGATGGTCTGGCCGGGCACCTCGACCGGTAGTCCGGCCTTCATTGCCGCCACCCGGCCGACATTCATGCCCTGCTCCGCTTCGGGAAAGGCGCAGCCAAGATAGACGTCGTCGACGGTCAGCGGATCGATGCCGGTGCGCTCCACCAGGCCCTTGATGGCCAGGGCGGCCAGATCGTCCGGCCGCATGTCCTTGAATTTGCCCTTGTTGGCGCGGCAGCCGGGGGTGCGGTAACTTGCAAGAATATATGCTTTTTTCATATCGATTCTCCCTTATGGGTGATGCTTGTCAATTGCGCAGCGGTTTGCCGGTTTTGAGCATGTGCTGAATGCGCTCGGCGGTCTTCTTGTTGCCGCAGAGTTTGAGGAAGCCCTCGCGCTCCAGTTGCAGCAAGTAGTCCTCACTGATCAGGGTACCGGGGTTGACATCGCCGCCGCACATCACCGAAGCGATGATACCACCCATCTCCGCCTCGTATTCGCTGATGAAGTTGCCCATCTTCATGTTCCACAACTGGCTCTTGATGGCCGCAGCAATACCCCGACCGGGAGCGGGCAGATCGACCACTGGCTGTTTCGGACGATAGTTGACCGAGAGAGCCAGCACCTTCTCTTTGGCGTCACCGATCAAGCGGTCGATGTCCATGCTGATCGAGTCGCCACTGCCCATATAGCCCATGGGGAAGAGCTCGGACGCCCCCATCGACACCTTGGCCATGGCAATCTGTTGGAAGTTCTTGATGAGGAAGGGCTGGGGATCGGTATTGAAATGCTGCGCCAGTTGGATGGCGCGCATCGACATCTCCTTGGTGCCGCCGCCGCCGGGCAACAGGCCGACGCCGATTTCCACCAGCCCCATATAGGTCTCGGCGTAGGCGTTGATGGCATCGGCATGGAGGCAGAATTCGGCGCCGCCGCCCAGGGCCATATTGAAGGGCGCAGCTACCACTGGCACCTTGGCATATTTGACCGCCATGGTCGCCTTCTGAAAGGCCTTCAGGACCATGTGGATGTCATCGTAGGCCCCTTCGGCCAGGGCCACCGCCATCATCATCAGGTTGGCTCCCACCGAGAAGTTGGCGCCCTGGTTGCCAATGACCAGGCCGACGCCCTCTTCTTCGGCCCGCTTGACGGCCTTATGGGTCATGGCCAAGATGTCGCCGCTGATGGCATTCATCTTCGAGTGGAACTGGAAGCAGAAGACGCCATCGCCGAGATCGAGAATGGAGCTGGAGGCGTTTTTCTCCACCACCTTGCCGGCCTTCTTCAAAAACTCCAGGCGTACCTCGCCGGCCTTGACAGGAATCGGCTTGTAGCTCTTGTCGAGCAGATCGTAGTACTCCTTGCCCCCCGCCTGGTTATAGCGGTAGAAGGCGGTGACCGACTTGAGGCACTCAGGGACCTTGATCCCGTCCTTTTCGGCGCGGGCGACGAACTCGGCGACGCCAATGGCGTCGAACATCTCGAAGGGGCCGATTTCCCAATTGAAGCCCCAACGCATGGCGTTGTCGACGTTGACGATGTCTTCGGCGATCTCGGGAATGCGGTTGACCGCGTAGATCAAGGTGTCGCGGATACTCTGCCAGGCAAATTCCGCCCCCTTGTCGCTGCCCGAGACCACCATCTTCACCTTCTGTCCGGGATGGTCGACCTGCTTGACGCTTTGCACACAGGGGAATTTGGGCTTGGCCAGCGGTTTATACTCTCCGCTCTGGTAATCGTAGTAGAACAGGTTCTTCTTGCCGCCGACCGTCTCCTTCTTATAGAAGCCGCCGCCGCTCTTGTTGCCGAGGAGCCCACCTTCGATCATCTTTTTCATGAACTCAGGCATCTTAAAGACGTGGCGTTCCTCGTCGGCGGGCAGCAGCTCGTAGGAGTTGGTGCCAACATGGCCGAGGGTATCAAGACCGACCAGGTCGGCAGTGCGAAAGGCGGCGCTCTTGGGGCGGGCAGTGGCCGGCCCGGCGACGCTATCGACCTCCTCTACGGTCATCCCTAGGGCGATCATGTGCTCAATGCCCTTATAGATGGCGTAGGTGCCGATGCGGTTGGCGATGAAATTGGTGGTATCCTTGGCATAAACGATGCCCTTGCCGAGTCGCTTGCTCATGAACTCGGCCATCAGCGCCACCACCGCCGGGTCGGTGTCGGTGCAAGGGACTATCTCCATCAAGCGCATGTAACGCGGCGGATTGAAAAAATGGGTGACCAGGAAGTTTTTGCGCACCTCGATCGGCAGCACCTTGGCCATCTCGTTGACCGAGAGACCGCTAGTGTTGGTGGTGAGAATCGCCCCTGGCGCCAGATGCGGCAAAATCTTGTTGAGCAGATCAAGCTTGATCGGCATGTATTCGACCACCACCTCCACCACCCAGTCACAGGTCCTCAGTTTTTCGAGGTCGTCGACGAGATTGCCGACAGCTATCTGGCGGGCATAGTCGCTGAGATAAAAGGGAGCCGGCTTCATCTTCAAGAGATTCTGCAAACCGTTACGGGCAATGCGGTTGCGCACCTCAGGGCTCGCAAGGGTCAGTCCCTTGGCTTCTTCCGCCTTGTCCAGCGCCTTGGGCACGATGTCCAGCAAGAGGATATCCAATCCCGCATTGGCAAGATGGGCGGCGATAGTGGCCCCCATGACTCCGGCACCAAGCACGGCTACTTTATGTATTTGCCTCATATTCGTTCTCCGTTCAATACGTTCGACATGTTCACTTTCGGGTGAATATTCTGCGCCAATTCACCGACCATGGTCCGTCCTCCCCCAAGCTTTCGAGCGAGGGCGTTACTCTTTCTGCTGTCCGGCAGCGGCGCCGTTGGCTTTGCCGGCGTAGAGATCTTCGATGACACCCTTGTATTTCTCTAAAATCACCTTGCGTTTGAGTTTCAAGGTCGGCGTGAGCTCGCCACCCTCGATGGAAAAGTCGTTGGCTATCACCGCGAAATATTTGATGGTCTTGTATGGTGGATAGTTTTTATTGATTTCTTTGATGCGTGTCCCGTACAGCTCCTTCACTTTGGGCTGTTGCAGCAGCTCTTCCATATCGCGATAGCTGATCTGCTCCTCACGGGCATAACTCTGCAAGGCATCGACATCGGGTGTCACCACCGCCACCAGATAGGGCTTACAGTCCCCAAAGACGATGGCCGAGGAGATGTACTTGTCGAGCTTGAGCTCGTTTTCGATCGGCTGCGGGGCAATGTTCTTGCCGCCGGCGGTAACTATCAGCTCCTTCTTGCGATCAATAATGTAGACAAAGCCCTCCTCGTCGATGGTGGCGATATCGCCGGTCTTAAACCAGCCATCCTGGAAGGTGTCGAGAGTCGCCTCGTCGTTTTTGTAATAGCCGAGCATCACCTGCGGACCTTTAGCGAGGAGTTCA
>CAYSON010000107.1:6917-8893 GCA_964432635.1 uncultured Desulfopila sp. | reverse complement strand
CTCGTAGGTGAGCAGGCGGGCCACCTCTGAGGAGAGGTCACGAAAATCCTTGGTGGAGATATCGTGCCGTCGCATCAGCCCGAGCTTGTGTTTGATCAGGGGATGGTCCGCCACATGTACGGGCATACTGTTCTCCTCTTGTCGTTGTCTGTCGTTCGGCGAAAAGCCCGAGCCTTGGCCCGTCGTCCGCCGCGTATTTCGGCACAAAGCCGTCATTTCCAATCTTCTCCGAAGCTGAGGCGAGAGACCCTCTTTTAAAAAATAATGGCGAAAAAAGCTAGGGGTTTTCCTGGAACCGCCACGCCGGCGGTCAGGCTCCGCCGGGCAAGAGTTTTCCGACGATGACCTGGCGGCGTTCCCGTTTTCCTTTCCCATGGCAACCACCCTATGTTATTATTGGTGCACCAATTAAGCCTATCACCAAGGAGAGGTGCCATGAAACCCATCCATTATGCCATGTTCCTTTTCCTCTCCTTTCTGCTCGCCCCTGCCGCCCATGCCGGCCAAGAGACGGTGGGGATCATCAAGTCAGTCAGCGGCGAGGCGAGGATGATGAGCAACGCAACGGTGCAACCAGCGGCAGTCAACTTGAAGGTACCGAACGGCGCTCTCCTTACAACCGGAGCCAGCGGATCCGTGGGCGTCATCTTCAACGACGACACCCTGCTCTCTTTAGGCTCAGACAGCGAAATCGCCATTGATGAAGTGTTGTTTAGTCCAGCCGAAAGCCGGCTTTCCTTCGCCGCCCGGCTGTTTAAGGGTACTTTTGCCTTCGTCACCGGGCAGATTGCCAGGCTGGCACCGGAAAAGGTGCAATTGAGCACCCCGGAGGCCACCCTGGGGGTGCGCGGCACCTCTTTTCTCGTCGCCGTTGAATGAGACAACCGCTTGCCACAACATAATCAAGGAGGTGCCGCGATGGCGATGCTCCGCCGTTTCCCATTGTTGACCGGTCTTTTCCTATCCCTTGCGGTCATCGGCTGCGCCCCCAAAACCACCGTGGTTCTGCTCGCCGACGGGAACGGCCAGGTGGGAAAGGTAAGGGTTGCCACTGACTCGGGAAGCGTGGAACTCAATCAGCCCGCTCAAGGGACCTTTGTCTCCGGTGCCAAAGCCGCACCATCTGCACCTGAGACGTGGAGCAAGGAGCAAATCGATGCCACCTTCGCTACGGTCCTGGCATCCTTGCCAACCGCGCCGGAGCATTTCCTCCTCTATTTCGACAAGGGCACCTCGCATTTAACCGGCGACTCGGCGGCCTTGCTCCCGGAGATCGAGAAAGCCATCGACAGACGCAACGCGGTGGACATCCGCATAATCGGACATTCCGATACCGCCGGCAACCCGGAATTCAATTTGCGCCTCTCCCAGGAAAGGGCTCTCGCTGTCACCAGGATCTTGGTGGGCCGAGGAATATCGGAAACGTACCTTGTCACCACCTCCCATGGGGAAAACAACCCGTTGATCGTCACCGCCGACGGGGTTGACGAACCGAGAAACCGCCGGGTGGAGGTCGTGGTCAAATAGCTTCCCCTGTCCACGCCCTAAAGCAGAGTTGAGCAGCTTGTCTGCTCAAACGAAACCTATGCCCTTGCGGTATAACGAGATTTCGCCCACCCATCCGGTTATGATCCGCAAAAACCCGCAAGCCACCGCCGACGAGAAAGCAGCGCCACTGCACCGCTTGTCTCTTTCTCGCCGCCTGGCGGTGGTCGGTCTGGTTGTGGCCCTTGGCTTGTCTCTGCTTGCGTTCTTCCCACCCCGCCTTTTCCGCGATCTCAACACCGCCTGCATTGATCTCCTCGCCCTCACCATGCCGGCAAAAAAAAATCTCGCTGGCATCGTCATTGTCGAAATCGACGATGCCAGTCTGGCCAGCCACGGCCAGTGGCCATGGTCGAGAACCCTGATGCAGCAACTTGTCAACGCCATCGTCGCCCACGACCGCGCGATGAAGGTCGCCTCGATCGCCGTCC
>CAYSON010000107.1:0-6907 GCA_964432635.1 uncultured Desulfopila sp. | reverse complement strand
CGGTGATCGCCACCAACATCCTTTTTCCCGAGCGGGATCGCAGTTCGCCGCTCGAACTTTTGTCACCACTCACACCCGTCGCAGCCACGCCTCAGGTCAGTGACAAACCGACGAGCCTTATCGATCACGACCTCGTTTTCGCCGGAAATCTTGGCTCCGCCCCCCTGATCCTCGGTTACGAATTCCTTTTCGACCAGCCGATGAATCAAGACCACCATCCCTGTAGCCCCCCTGCCATCGCCACCATGCGTGCCCCACACACACCAACGACCTCGGCAACGCTGCACCAGGCAAGCGGTATTCTCTGCAATTATCCACCATTGCAGCAGGTCGCGAAAGGCGCCGGATTTCTCAACGGTGGAGCCGACGAGGATGGCGTACTGCGCCGCCTGCCCCTGCTGATGCGGTTCGAACAGCAGGTCTACCCATCCTTGGCTTTGGCCACGGTACTCCACCTGCTTGGCCCCGCCCCCCCGTCAATGGCCGATTACAGTCTCGGCGGATTGGTGCTGCATATCGCCGAGAACCGCATCCTCACCGACGATCGCGGTCAGTTTCGGCTTTCACCGCTGGCGCCAGGGGCTTTGGCGCGCCTCTCCGCCCATGAGGTGTTGAGCGGCAAGACCAATTCACGTGCAATACAGGGCAAGATCGTCCTGCTCGGCTGTCATGCCCCGGGGCTTTCGCAGAGTTACCCCACACCCTTTGCATCCGCCACGCCCCTGCTCGACCTGCATGCCGCAGCCATAGCCACTCTGCTTTCGCCATTGCAGCTCCACCGCCCACCATTCTTTAGCCAGGTCGAGATATGTGCCGCGCTCATTTTCACCCTCGCTCTCCTCGCGGTCGCCGGCCGATACAGCATCAATTATATCGTTCCCCTGGCGATGACCCTCGCTGTGGCCACTTGGCTGGGAGCAATGATCCTTTGTCGACAGAGCGGCCTGCTCCTCTCGCCGCTCCTGCCCTCCCTGGCGCTGCTTATCAACGCCCCCCTCTTCGTCACCATGACCCTTCGCGACCAGCAACGACAGGCCCAGTTGCGCCTCCAGGCCAGCGAACAGCGCCTCCGCTCGATCATCCACACTGTGCCCGACATCATCTTTCGCCTCGACCCCCAAGGAAAGATCACGTTCGTCAGTCCCGCCGTCACCCGCTATGGCCAGAAGCCGGAGGACCTTATCGGTCGTTCGATCTTCGCTGTCGTCCATCCCTCTGACCGGGTCAAGGCCACATACCGCATCAACGAACGGCGAAGCGGGGCACGGGCCACTCTTGACTTCGAACTGCGCCTGATGCTCAGTGAGACAATGGGTGGGGACCCGGCTGAGGTACGCGTTTTCAGCGTTTCGGCCGAGGGCCTCTACCAAGGGGGTGAAGGCAGCGGGAACTTTCTCGGCACCCAAGGGATTGCCAGGGATATTGATGAAAAAAAACGACTGGAGCAGGAGCTGATGCAGGCGCAAAAAGCGGAGGCAATCGGCAATCTCGCCGCGGGCATCGCCCATGACCTCAACAATATCCTGACCGGCCTGATCAGCTACCCCGACCTGCTCCTCCTGGAGATCCCCCTAGAAAGCCCTCTCCACGCCAAGATCGTCAGCATCCGCAATTCCGGCAGAAAGGCCGCAGCCATGGTGCAAGACTTGCTCAGCCTGGCCCGACGCAAGGCCCCGGCCACCGAGGTGGTCGACATCAACGGGGTCATCAACGAGTATCTGAGTTCTCCGGAATTCCACGAACTGCAGCGTCATCATGCGGGTGTGCTGGTGTCATCCCGCCTCGACGCCAAGCCGGCCTTGGTCAAAGGATCGGCCTTGCAGCTGGCGAAGCTGGTGATGAATCTGGTGCATAACGCCATGGAGGCGAGCTCTGCCGGTGACCGCATCGTCATTGACACCGAGAACATCACCCTGGACGACGCCCGGGACGGCTATGAGCGGATCGAGGCCGGCAGCTATGTGCGCATCACCGTCGCCGATGGTGGCAGCGGCATCGCCGCCGCCGACCTGCCCCACATCTTCGAACCCTTTTTCACCCGCAAAAAGGTGGGCCGCAGCGGCACCGGCCTGGGCATGAGCATTGTCTGGAGCACAGTCAAAGACCATCGCGGTTTTCTCGATTTGACCAGCCAGAAAGGCCAAGGTACCACCTTCCATGTCTACCTGCCGGTATCAGTCGACCAGCCGCTTTCTTCATAACTGGTGCGAGAGCGGACAGACGTGCCAGAGATACTGCGCCAAGCCATATAGGAGCCGCACCACTTGAAATGACCAAGGGAGATGAGGTGATGAGCGTAGCCCGCCCTTATGGCGAGGCCTGCGGCAGATAGTCGGGTCGCACTGGGGCGAAAACCTCGATGGCGACCGCATCCTCGCGCACCTCGGCGCCGTGTTCAACACCCTCGGCAATACACCAGCTGTCGCCGGGGCCAACCTCCACCGACCGACCCCCGATGGTCAACACCATCCGTCCACTGACCAGATACCCGGTCTGCTCATAGGGATGGGAATGGAGTGGCAGCGTCGCACCCTTTTCCAGGAGAAACTGCACCATCAGCGTCTTTTCCCCGTACACCAGCGTCTTACGTGCGATCCCGGGAAGCGCCGTAACATACCCCACGTCACTTGCTTGAACAATCATAGTCCCCTTCGTTTTCAGTTGGCACTCCATGGCCTGCGCTCGGCAAAAGGCTCAGCTTTTAGAAACTCTTAAGCGGTAAAGCAAGGCAGCATACACCACTACATTGATTGCCGCTAGCGACAAGCCGAGGCCCACTTGCAGCTCCCGAGTCAAGTCCTGTGGGTAGATCAGAGGCAGGAGATAGTGTTCAATGAAGCCACCGCTATAGCCCTCTTCCCCCGACAGCTGGCGCAGTCGGTTTTCCCAGGGGGTGAGGGGACAGATGCGCCCGGACAGTTCCACGTAAACTCCCCAGACAAGCGCCGGCAGGTGCAGGAGGACGAGGCGGCGGTAGCGCAAGGCGAACAGGCCGCCGCTGACGACAAAGAGGATAAAGGCGAGATGAAGTATGAGCAGCAGGTCGGCGAGAAATTGATACACCACTTCTTGTCTCCCGGGAATCAAACGAGGAGACCTTGGCCACAACAGCCAAGGTCTCCTCGCTCAGCCTCTGGTTGATTTCTTGGTGCTGATATCGTCGCTTTTACCAGCGATGACGACCATGATGATCCTCATGCCATGGCTTCTGCCAATGGCGATGTCTATCGCGACAAACTGTCTGCCACTCTGGGCGATAGCCGCCATGGCGGCGCTCTACCCAGACCTTTTCCTCCCAACACGCCCTGCCCGGCCTCCGCTCGCGATAATGGTCACGATCCCGCTCATTGTGGGTGTAAGAGAAGACAATCGACGGTGGGGGCGGCAGAGGTGGTAGAGGAAACCCGGCATGGGTGACCGCGTAACCGCCGTCACCAGCGGTCCTGTCCATCTCGTTACCCATCATATAGCCGACCATCCCGCCCACCGCCGTGCCGATCAGCGTGGCCTCCTTGTCCCTGCCGATGGCCTGACCGACCAGGGCGCCACCACCAGCGCCGAGAATCAGCCCATCAATACCCCGATCCGCTGCCCGGCCTTCCCCTGCCATCACAACAATCATTACCGCGACAACCACCCATATCTTACTTTCTCCGTTAAACATATCAGTATCCTCCTTGGCATCTTGAAACAGTGACGACAACACCTCTTTGCCACCTCTTTATGCCAAAATGTGCAAAGATCCAAGGGGACATCCGGAGAGATCGATAGGTATTCGGCCTTGTATCCATGCCATGTCGGGTCGATGTCGGGTAACTTTTGCCGTAATTTCAATCACGACACAAATTCTTGGCTACTCCTCGATTCCTTGACATGTTCTTATGAGTGGTAAAATGGAGAAAATTTTTCCTAACGTGAGTGAAAATGATTATCAGTTATTCTTGAGGGAGACGATGTCCTCGCGACCTCGTTGCCATGATCACCTTATCATCACCTGCATAACCTCCCATACATCAAGGAGACCCCATGAAAGGTTATATACTTCTTTTGCTCATTCTTCCTTTAGCCGTCATTATCTTGTCGGTCCTTCCAGCCGTAACCGGCGACAACAAGGAGGGCAAGGCCGTGCCCCCGCCCCGCACCGAGAAGGCACTCCTTGCCGGCGGCTGTTTTTGGTGCATGGAAAAACCCTTCGAAATTCTTGAGGGGGTCATCTCAGTCACCTCGGGGTACTCCGGGGGCAGTAGCGAAAACCCCACCTACAACGACTATAGCGACGGCGGCCACATTGAGGTGGTAGAGATCATCTATGATCCTGAAAAGATATCCTATGCCACCCTCCTCGACACGTTCTGGCGCCAGATCGATCCCACCGACGCCAAGGGTCAGTTTGTCGACCGCGGCCATGGCTATAGTTCAGCCATCTTCTATCACGATCAGCAGCAAAAGCAGCTGGCTGAGGCCTCGAAGCAACAGCTACAGGACAGCCGTATCTTTTCCGGCACCATTGTCACGCCGATTCTCCCCGCCGCAAGGTTCTGGGCGGCCGAGGAGTACCATCAGGATTACTACAAAACCAATCCCCTACGCTACGGTTTCTATCGTAGCGGCTCCGGCCGCGACCGCTTTCTCGACCAGCACTGGCGGGACAAGAGTTTCACTACCGGGCAGAAAGTCACCACTACGGATCTGCGGCAACGCCTCACTCCGCTGCAGTACAAGATCACCCAGGAGGACGGCACCGAACCGCCTTTCGACAACCTTTACTGGAACAACAAGGAGCCGGGGATCTATGTCGACATCGTTTCCGGCGAGCCGCTGTTCAGTTCCCTCGACAAATTCGACTCAGGCACCGGCTGGCCGAGCTTTAGCAAACCCCTGGCTGCGGCAAATATTGTCGAGAAAAGCGACACCTCCCTGTTCATGAAGCGCACCGAGGTGCGCAGCAAGAGAGGCAATTCCCATCTCGGCCACCTCTTTGACGACGGCCCGCCTCCCACAGGATTGCGCTACTGCATCAATTCCGCTTCGCTGCGCTTTATTCCGACGGCAAAGTTGGCCGAGGAGGGCTACGCCGAGTTGCTCAAGATGTTTTGAAGGACGGAGGACCATCACCACCCTGGCCGGCAAGGGCGTCCCTGAGGATGAGCTGGAGTTTCTCGGCTTCCACGGCAACGGGCCCCACCAGCGCGTGCAGGGGCTTCTGCTGCATCGACGCCGCTTCGAGCCGCTGCAGGAGGTGGGCGAGACGGAGGGCGCCGACGCTGCCGGAACTGCCTTTAAGGGCGTGGGCGAGACAGGCCACCTCGCGGTGCTGATCGGCTGCGGCCGAGGTCGAGATCGCCGTCAGTTGTTGCGGCAGACGTTGCAGGTAGGTGGCAAGGATCTCATCGATGAGGTCGTGGTCATCGCTCAACCCGTTTCTTAAGGCGTGGCGGTCAAAACTCACCAATAGCGGGGAGCGGTCGCCACCGTCCCCACCCGTTAAGAAGCCGTGGGTCTCGATAAGACTCTCCCCGTGATCCTCGGCAGTTGTGACAAACAACCACCGGTCAAGGACTTTGGCCAATGCCTCAACGACAATCGGCTTGGTGAGAAAGTCGTTCATGCCTGCTTCCCGACAACGCTCCACGTCGCTTTTCAAGGCATGAGCAGTCAGGGCAACGATGGGCAGCCGCCTGCTGTCGGCGAGTTCGCTGCGGATCCTCCTTGCTGCGGCAATGCCATCAAGCACCGGCATCTCTATGTCCATAAGCACCACATCGTAATGTGCTTCGGCCAATCGCACCAGGGCCCCGGCCCCGTCCCCCGCCACCTCGGGGGCATCATAGCCGAGTTTGGCGAGCATACCGCAAACCACCTGCTGGTTGATGCTGTTATCCTCAACCAGGAGAATTTTCTTACCCTGGCGCTGTCCGGCCGGCCGTGGTGTTTCTTCGTCCTCCGCGTCCTGGCTCTTGTCTCCTTTGCGGGCAAAAATTGCGGTGAGACAGGAAACCAGCTCGCCATGGCGAATCGGTTTGGTCAGGCCGGCAAAGCCCCTGCCGTCGATAACCGCGCGGTTTTCCCCCCGAACTCTGGCTGCCATCAGGACAGTCTTCAAACGTGATGTTACACTGTTCTTGCGCAGCATCGTCGCCAAGGCCTCGCCATGCAGGTCGGCAGTCTCCTCGGCAATCAAGACGCCGTTATAGCCTTTGCCGATTCTCGCCGCCTGCAGGGCCAGTCCAAGGGCCTCTATGCCGCTGGCCACCGCGGTGACCTTGGCTCCCCAGGCAGTAAGCTGTGCAGTCAACAAGGCGAGAGAGGCGGCGCTACGGTCGACCACCAATAACCTCTTCCTGGCAAGAGAGGGTTCGCTCAGACACGATTCGAGCCGGTCCGGCGACCGGCCGAAGGGAAGGGTGACGAAGAAGTCGCTGCCTTGGCCGAAAACGCTTGCCACGCCAATACTGCCTCCCATAAGCCCGGTTAATTGCCGGCAGATGGCGAGGCCGAGGCCGCTGCCGCCAAAGCGCCGAGTAGAGGAGGTATCGACCTGGGTAAAGCTGTCGAAGAGGCGCTCCCGTTTGTCCTCGGGAATGCCGATGCCGCTATCCTTGACGGAAAAACGCAGCAACACCCGGTCATCCTCACAACTCAGACACTCGACGGTGACGATGATCTCGCCCTCGGTGGTAAACTTCAGCGCGTTGCCGACCAGGTTGACCAGGATCTGCTGCAGCCGCACCGGATCCCCGACCACGGCCGCTGGCACTTGTGGAGAGGCACCACACACCAACTGCAGACCCTTTTCGATGGCACGCCCCTCCATCATGTGGATGAGATCATCAAGCAGCTGTCGTAAATCAAATGACAGCTGTTCGAGTTCCAGCTTGCCCGCTTCTATCTTGGAAAAATCGAGGAT
>CAYSON010000106.1:1612-8905 GCA_964432635.1 uncultured Desulfopila sp. | reverse complement strand
GATCAGGTGATCAAGAAATAGGTTCTGACTCTGCTGAAGGGCGTGTCGTGTAGCGAACGAGTGTGCGCACTGGTGGCGGTCTGGGTGGTCGGCGCGCCACTTAAAACAACATCCTGACCTTAAACGATGGGGGAAGTGATCGTTCGGAACAGGTCTCGGGATAGTCCCGAGGCCTGACTGCCCGGCCTTGCATCCATCACAGGCGACACGAGGGGGATTGTTTTGAAGAATCACAGTATAGATCAAAATCTCTATGGCGAGATCCAGAGGTTGGGTGCCAAGGACATGGAGACCTGTATGCAGTGCGGCAACTGCTCATCAGCTTGTCCCCTGTCGACCGGTGAAAACACCTTTCCCCGAAAAATCTATCGCTATCTGCAAATGGGTCTGAAGGACAAGGTCCTCTCGTCCCCCGAGCCTTGGCTCTGCTACTACTGCGGCGACTGCAACAAAGACTGCCCGCGCGGTGCCGAACCCGCGGAAACGATGATGGCCACCCGTCGCTGGCTGACCACCCAATACGACTGGACGGGGCTGGCACGACTCTTCTACAGTTCTCCCAAGTGGGAGGTTGCCGCCTTCGGCTTCATCGCCCTCTTTGTCATCGCCCTCTACCTTATTTTCCATGGGCCGGTGGTTACCGACCGTGTCGAACTCAACACTTTTGCCCCAGTGCATTGGGTTCATATCGGCGACCAGGTCATGATTCTCATCGTCTTTGCTCTGCTCGGCTCGAATGCGGTCAACATGTATTTCAAGATCATGCAGGGCACCAAGGTCCCGTTTCATCTTTACCTGACCCAAGGGCCGGTGTTCATCGCCAACTACTTCACCCAGAAACGCTGGCGAAAGTGCGGTACCGGCCCTGCCAGTGCCTGGATCCGCCACTTCTTCCTCTTTACCGGATGGGTGGTCATGGAAATCCTCGTCATGGTCTTTCTCGAGTACTTCCAAACCGACATCGTGCATCCCTTCTGGCATCCGACGCGAATCTTCGGTTACTACGCCACCGTCGCCCTGATGCTTGGCTCGGGCTATATGCTCTACAGCCGCATTTACAAGAAGAAGGAAAACCTGCACCGCTATTCCGACTTCACCGACATGTTCTTTCTGGTGTTGATTTTTGCCATCGCCGTCACCGGAATCATGGTCCATATCGTTCGTTTGGCAGGTCTGCCGCTGACCACTTACACCATCTATGTTATCCACGTCGCCATCTGCGTCGGTATGCTCATGATCATGCTGCCCTTCGGCAAGCTCTCCCACCTCATGTACCGCCCCCTTGCCATCTTTCTTATGGCGGTCAAGGAAAAGGCGCTCAAGCAGTCGCAGGTGACCCAGGAACGGATAACTGCCGCTATCGGCGAGACCTTCAAGACCTGCATGCAATGTGGCACCTGCACCAGCGTCTGTCCCTCGGCGAACATCGCCGGCTACAGCCCGCGTCTGGTGTTGCGCAATATCGCCCTTGATCGCAGTAACGATGTCAGCGTTGATACCGCCTCGTGGAGCTGCGTCACCTGCAACAGTTGCGTTGAACAGTGCCCGCGCGGCATCGGAATCGTCGATTTGGTGAAATCGATTCGCCAGCAGACCGTTGCCGGAGGACTTCTCGCGGCCACCCTGGAGAACCCGGTGACCAGCTTGAAAAAGGTCGGCAACCCCTGGAACGGCAAAGCGCAGGATCGTACCATGTGGGTGGGATCACTGCCGCTGCCGATTTTCACCAAAGACAAGGAGTACTGCCTCTTCACCTGCTGCACCACCGCCTATGACAACCAAGGGCAAAAGGGTAGCGAGAAGGGTGGCCGTGCCCTGGTCAAACTGCTCGAGATCGGCCGGGTCAGCTATGGTAGCCTGGGCGCCGCCGAGGTCTGTTGCGGCGACCAAGCTGAAAAGATGGGGGCGGCCACCGTCGATACCGCCCTGGTTGAGAAAAACAGCCAGCTCTTCCTGCAGCAGGGGGTGAGCAAGTTGCTCACCGTGTCGCCGCACTGCCACAACAGCTTCTCGAAAAACTACGAGCAGCTCAAGGACAAGATCAGCAGCGAACACTATACCGAGTTACTGAGTCGCCTGATCGACAGCAAAAGCCTGACTCCGCTGAGCGAGATCAAGGCCAAGGTCACTTACCACGATCCCTGCTACCTCGGCCGTCATAACTCCATTTACGAGGCGCCGCGTCGCATCCTCAAGTCCATCCCCGGCTTGACCCTGATCGAGATGCAGAACAGCGGCAAGCGCAGCCAGTGTTGCGGCGGCGGAGGCGGGGGGGCCTGGCAACTGCGACCGATGGACGAGAACCACGGCGTCGCCCGGGTCAAGGAGGCCATGGCAACCGGGGCCTCGATCATCGCCACCGCCTGCCCATTCTGCATCCGCATGCTCAACGAGGCGATAACAGCGTTGGGCGCAGCCAATACAATACAAGTCCGTGACGTGGCAGAGCTTCTCCTGCAATCGGTGGAAGTTTCGTATGGATCGGACACACATACCGGCACAACCAGAAGCGCAAATCAGGAGGAGCAACATGTCTGAACGGATCGGATTTTTTATCTGCCACTGCGGTATCAACATCGCCAGTAAGGTACGGGTCACGGAGGTTGCCGAATACGCTGCCACGTTCCCCAGCGTGGCGGTCTCCAAGGATTATCTGTTCATGTGCTCTGATCCCGGCCAGGAACTGATCGAAAAGGAGATCAGAGAGAACAAGCTGACGCGCATCGTCGTTGCCGCCTGCTCGCCGAGGATGCATGAAAAGACCTTCCGTACCGCCTGTGAGCGGGCCGGGCTCAACCCCTACCATGCCTTCCACCAGGTGTGCGTTCGTGAGCACGGTTCCTGGGTAACCGAGAGCGAGGAGTTGGCCACCGCCAAGGCGATCACCATTGTTCGCGCCGGTCTGTCACGCGTTTCTTACCAGAGCGCCCTGTACCCCAAGACTTTCCCGGTCAACCCCAACACCCTGATCGTCGGTGGCGGCATTGCCGGCATGCAGGCGTCCCTGGACATCGCCAGCGCCGGCAACCGCGCCTACCTGGTGGAGCGGCAACCCACCGTCGGTGGCCACATGCTGCAGTACGACAAGACCTTCCCGACGCTCGACTGCGCCGCCTGTATCGGCACGCCGAAGATGGTGGCGGTGGGGCAGAACAAGAACATAGAGCTGATGACCTATAGCGACGTCGAATCGGTCAAGGGCTTTGTCGGCAACTTCCAGGTGACCGTCAACCGCAAGGCCCGGTTCGTCAAGAGCAACTGCACCGGCTGCGGCGACTGCGCCAAGGTCTGTCCGGTCGAAGCCCCCAACGAATGGGACGTGGGCACCAAGATGCGCAAGGCCATCTACATCGCCTTTCCCCAGGCGGTGCCGGTGCGCTACGTCATCGACAAGCATGATCGCGGCCCCTGCGTCCAGCGCTGCCCGGCAGGCATCAATATCCAGGGTTTTATTGCCCTGCTCAAGATCGGCAAACACCAGGAGGCGCTGAGTCTGATCATGGA
Source organism: uncultured Desulfopila sp. (assembly GCA_964432635.1). Classification (GTDB taxonomy): domain Bacteria; phylum Desulfobacterota; class Desulfobulbia; order Desulfobulbales; family Desulfocapsaceae; genus Desulforhopalus_A. The sequence continues at coordinate 5,401 of CAYSON010000106.1, read as the reverse complement.
GAAGATGCCTCTTCCCGGGTCGCTGGGCAGAGTCTGTCCCGCCCCCTGCGAGACCCAATGCCGTCGGCAGGAAGTTGACAAGCCGCTGGCCATCTGCTCACTCAAACGCTTCGCTGCCGACCAGGCCGACTGGGACAATCTGCCCATTCCCATGGTCGAGAAGAAACCGGCTACCGAAAAGGTGGCGATCATCGGCGCCGGACCGGCGGGACTCACCGCCGCCTATTTCCTCGCCCTGGACGGCTACCATCCGACCATCCTCGAAAAGGCCTCCCATTCCGGCGGCATGCTCCGCTACGGCATCCCCGACTACCGGCTCCCACCCTCTGTCATCGAGCGCGAGGTGGGCCATATCAAGCGTCTCGGCGTCGACATCCAGCACGGTGTCGAGATCGGCAAGGACAAGACCATCGACCAGCTCTTCGCCGAGGGCTTCAAGGCAGTCTATGTCGCCGCCGGTGCCCATAAGAGCGGCAAGATGAACATCGCCGGAGAAGATGCCGTGGGTGTTGTGCACGGCATCGACTATCTCGGCCTGCTCAACCGCAAGAAAGAGGTCAAGACCGGCGAGAAGGTGGTGGTGGTGGGCGGCGGTGACGTCGCCATCGATGCTGCCCGCGAGGCCATCCGCCAAGGTGCCAAGGAAGTGACCATGGTCTACCGCCGCAGCCGTACCGAGATGCCGGCGGTACTCGCCGAAATCAAGGCTGCCGAGGAAGAGGGGATCAAGATAGAGTTGCTGGTCAACCCCATCGAGGTGCTCACCGAAAGCGGCAAGGTCAAGGGCGTCAAGTGCGTCAAGATGGGTCTTGGCGAGCCCGACGAGTCGGGGCGACGGCGCCCGGTGCCGATTGCCGGTTCGGAGTTTGACATCGTCTGTGACATGATCATCCCGGCCATCGGCCAGAAGGTTGACAACACCTTCCTCAAAGGTGCCACCGGTATCGAGCTGACCCGTTGGGGCACCATTGACGCCGACCCGATTACCTTCCACACCGGCCGTCCCGGGGTCTTCGCCGGCGGCGACGTTTATACCGGACCGTCGATCGCCGTCGAGGCCATTGGCGCCGGCCAGGAAGCCGCGATCTCCATTGCCCGCTATATGCGCGGCGAAGAGCTGTTCGAGAATCGCCAGCAGCGCCCCACCGGCACCAACTGGCAGCCGATTCCCAAGAAGGCGGTACCCGCGGCGCGTGCCAAGATGCCGGAACTTTCGGTGGCCGAGCGCATCAACAATTATAAAGAGATCGAACTCGGTTTCAGCGAAGACACGGCCATGCGTGAGGCGGCACGCTGCATCGACTGTGGCGGCTGCTGCGAGTGCAAGCTCTGCGTTAGCCAGTGCAAAGCCCAGGCCATCGACCACGATGACACCGACAAGAAAGAGTCCATCGATGTCGGTTCGATCATCATCGCCACCGGCTTTGACCCGATGAACCCGGCGCCGATGGCCCAGTACGGCTACGGCAAGTACACCAATGTCTTCACCAACCTTGAATTCGAACGTCTCTCCAACGCCACCGGGCCCACCTCCGGTAAACTGCTCAAGCGCAGCCTCGAGGATCCGCTCAAATTCACCGAGCCCCCGAAAAGCGTGGCCATTCTCCACTGCATCGGCAGTCGCGACAAGAACTATCACGAATACTGTTCCCGCACCTGCTGCATGTACGCCCTCAAGTACGCTCATCTCTTGAAGGACAAATGCGGCCACAACACCGAGATCTATAACTTCTATATCGACATGCGCTGCTTCGGCAAGGGCTACGAGGAGTTCTACAAGAAGGTCCAGGAAGAAGGGGTGCGGATGATCCGTGGCAAGGCCGGCTCGATCACCGAGAAGGAAAACGGCATCCTCACCGTCAAGGCCGAGGACACCCTTTCCGGTCGCCTCATCGAGGTCGACGTCGAGATGGCCATCCTCTGTACCGCCATGGAGGCTCGCCCCAACGCCGAGGAAGTGATGCGCAAGTTCGGTATCGGTATCGGTCAGGACGGCTTTTTCCAGGAAGAGCACCCGAAACTTGCCCCGGTGTCGACGCCGTCGAGCGGTGTCTTCCTTGCCGGCGCATGTCAGGGCCCAAAGGACATCCCCGACACGGTGGCCCAGGCCAAGGGTGCCGCCTGCGAGTGTCTCGCCCTGAGTTCGGCCGGTGTGGTCCAGGTCCCGCCGATGATCTCGAACATCGATGCCGACATCTGCGTCGGCTGCCAGTTGTGCATCAAGCTCTGTCCTTACGGGGCCATCGAGTTCAACGACTTTGCCATGGTCAGCGAGGTCAACGAAGCGGTGTGCAAGGGTTGCGGCAGTTGCTCCGGCGGATGCCCGAGCGGCGCCCCCAAGGTCAGGCATTTTACCGACAAACAAATATTTGCTGAAATAGACGGGTTGTTAACCAATTAAGCGAGGAGAGATGCGATGAGTGAGTTTGAACCGAAAATTGTAGCCTTTTTCTGTAACTGGTGCACCTTTACCGCCGCGGATCTGGCTGGTACTTCCCGTCTGACCTATCCACCGAACATCAAGATTATCCGGGTTATGTGCAGCGGTATGGTCGATCCGAAGTACGTCATCAAGGCCTTCCTCAACGGTGCTGACGGGGTTTTGATCGGCGGATGTTGGCCGGGGGACTGCCATTACATCAATGGCAACCTCAAGGCGCGTCGCCGCGTCGCCCTGCTGACCGAACTGCTCAACCAGTACGGTATCGGGCCGGAGCGTCTCTGGCTACGATGGATCGCCGCCAGCGAGGGCACCATGCTCAAAGAGGTGGCGGAGCAGATGACCGCCTCGATCAAGAAACTGGGACCCAGCGAACTCAATAAACCGCAGGCCATGGTCGCGTGAGAAAGGGAGATACACAAATGGCAAAGTTTACCAAATTGGCCTTCAATAAAGGCGAAATGAATGGACAGCTCTCCGCGTTTTTTGCGGATTTACTCGAAAAAAACGCCGTCGACGCCTTGCTCGCACCGATGACCCAGCCGAAAAGAGGGGTAATGCAAACCCTGGTGACCAGCAAGCAGAACCTCAATGGTGTTGATCCGTTTGCTCCGGTGGTACCGGTGAACGGGGCGCGCATCGCCTCGTCCCTGACCTCGAGCCCCTCGGGCAAGAAGGTCGGCCTGGTACTGCGCTCCTGCGAGGTCCGTGCCCTGGTGGAGTTGGTCAAGCTCAAGCAAGCGGTACTCGACGACGTCCTGCTCATCGGCATGGATTGTTACGGCCGCTATGAAAACACTGATTTCCTGAAGATTCGCGCCGAGGGTGGGACCACTGAAAGCTTCATCGACGGCGCCCAGGCCGGGAAGACCGAGAGCGGCGGCTGCGATGTCGCCGGCGCCTGCAAGATCTGCGAATTTCCCACCACCGACAACGTCGACATCCGTCTGTGCCTGTTCGGCTCCGGCCAGGGCACCCTCTACGTCGAGGCGGTCAGTGAAAAGGGCGAAGAGGCTCTACAGGCCGCGGGAATGAAGTTCGGTGATAACCCCAGCGGACGCGCCGAGGCGGTGAAAAAGATCACCGACAGCCGGGTTGCCGCAAGAGATGCGGCCTTTGCCGCCTATCGCCAGACGACCAATAATTTCAACGGCCTCGACGATCGTCTCGCCGCCTGCATCAACTGCTACAACTGCCGGGTGGCCTGTCCGGTTTGCTACTGCAAAGAGTGCGTTTTCGTTACCGACACCTTCCGTCACAAGGGAGAACAGTTCATTAGCTGGGCGAGCGGCAAGGCCTTGAACACGCCCACCGACACCACCTTCTACCATCTCACCCGTACCACCCAT
>CAYSON010000106.1:0-1602 GCA_964432635.1 uncultured Desulfopila sp. | reverse complement strand
CCCATATCGCCGCCTTCTGTGTCGGTTGCGGGCAATGCACTTCCGCCTGCCCCAACGACATCGACCTGATGCCGATTTTCCGTACTTCAGCGGATAAGGCCCAGGCCCGTTTCGACTACCAGGCCGGCAGAAGATTGGATGAACCGCAACCCCTGTCAATCTTCGACCATGACGAGTTGGTTGAAGTGACTGGTCAGGTCAAATAGGAGATCGATTATGGCAGAAAACAAGCCGATCGGCACGGTCCTGGTGGCCGGAGCCGGCATCTCTGGAATAAAAGCGGCCATTGAGCTTGCCGAAACCGGTTACAAGGTCCTGCTCACCGATTCCTCGACCCAGGTGGGCGGGATATTGGCCAAGCTCGACTACCAGTTTCCTTCCGACCATTGCGGTATGTGTCGCATGCTGCCCATGGTCGGACGGGAGTATTCTTCGGAATACTGCATGCGCAAGAGTCTCTACCACGAAAACATTGAGATCCTCCCCTTCACCGAGGTGGTGGCGGTGGCTGGCGATGCTGGCAAGTACAAGGTGGAGCTGAAAAAAAAGGCGCGCTACGTCAATTCCGAGGTCTGTAACGAATTAGGCAAGTGCATCGAGGCCTGTCCGGTTGAGGTGCCTGACGAGTTCAATCACGGCCTGACCAAGCGCAAAGCCATCTACAAGTCCGTGCCGCACAACGTGCCGCAACTGCTCTTGATCGACAAGAGCGTCTGTACCGAATGCGGCGAGTGTGTCAAGGTCTGCTCCTCCGGAGCGATCAACCTTAAGGCCGAGGACGAGGTGGAAACCCGCGAGGTGCAGGCCATTGTCCTTGCCTCTGGGGTCAAACTCTACAACACAAAAGACTACGAGGACGCCAAGTCCTATGCGGTTTCCCCGGACGTTGTCTCCTCTCTGGCCTTTGAGCGTATGATGAGCGGCACCGGCACCTATCACGACGGCTTGATCAAGCGGCCTTCGGACGACAAGCCGGCCAAGAAGATTGCCTGGATTCAGTGCATGGGCTCGCGCAACAAGCGGCAGAACAGAGATTACTGTTCCTCGGTGTGCTGCATGTTCGCCTTGAAAGAGGCGGTGTTGGCTAAAGAGAAGGGTGGCGACGACGTCGAAACCACAATCTTCTATATGGACATGCGCACCTTCGGCAAAGGCTTCCAACAGTATCGGGTCAACGCCGAGGAGGAGCACGGGGTCAAACTCATCCGCTGCCGCGTCCAAGAAGTAGTGCGTGAACCGGATGGCAGCCTGCGCATCCGCTATTTCGATCCGGAGGACAATGAGTTCAAAATTGCCCATTACGACATCGTCGTTATGTCCACCGGGCAGATCCCCTTTGACGATCATCGCAAATGGGCGGAACTGGTGGGCGGTGAACTCAGCCCCACCGGTCTCCTCGCCACCGAGAAGTACAGCAAGGTGCGACTGGCCGGCAAACAGGGTATCTTTATGTGCGGCTCCTTGATGGGTCTCACCGACATCAGCGAGGCCATGTCTAGCGGCATTGCCGCCGCCGGCGAGGCCACCAGCTTTCTTACCACCATCGGTGCCGAGACGGTCACCTTCGAGGATGTTGCCGCGCCGATCACCGACGCCCGCCCG
>CAYSON010000105.1:0-8969 GCA_964432635.1 uncultured Desulfopila sp. | reverse complement strand
CGCTGATCTCGGCCTCTGTTGCACCCCACAGCATAGGACAGCGACGAGTCGTCGATACCACTCTTGTACCGCAAGGGCATAAGTTTCGTTTGAGCAGTCAAACTGCTCAACTCAGCTTTATCCCCATTAACCGCTCAGAGGAAAAGAATGACCAGCGAGAGCAGCAGTGTCAGCAAATACGATTTCAAAAGCATCGAACGTAAGTGGCAGACGTTATGGGACCGCGAAGACACCCACCGCGTGAGCGAGGACCCGAACAAGGAAAAATACTACGTCCTCGAGATGTTTCCTTATCCCTCGGGGCGGATTCACATGGGCCATGTGCGCAACTACTCCATCGGCGATGTGGTTGCCCGCTACAAGCGGATGCGCGGCTACAACGTCCTCCACCCCATGGGTTGGGACGCCTTCGGCCTTCCGGCGGAAAATGCCGCCATCAAGAACAACAGTCACCCAGCCACCTGGACCTACGCCAACATCGACTACATGCGCAACCAACTGCGCCAGCTCGGGCTGTCCTATGATTGGAGCCGGGAAATTGCCACCTGCAATCCTAAATACTATCGCTGGGAGCAGAAGCTGTTCATCGAAATGTTTGCGCGAGGCCTGGTCTACCAGAAAACCACCACCGTCAACTGGTGTGAATCGTGCCAAACCGTTCTTGCCAATGAACAGGTCATCGACGGAGCCTGCTGGCGCTGCGACCAGATGGTCTACCCGCGTAAGATGAACGGCTGGTTCTTTCGCATCACCCAATATGCCGACGAACTGCTCAGCGATCTCGACCGCCTTCCCGGCTGGCCGGAAAAGGTCCTGACCATGCAGCGCAACTGGATCGGTAAATCCACCGGGCTTACCTGTGATTTTCCAGTCGAGAATGGAGACTGCGTTATCTCCATCTTCACCACCCGCCCCGATACCATCTATGGTGTCACTTTTATGTCCCTGGCCGCCGAGCATCCCCTTCTCGACCAGCTCATCGCCGGCACCGACCGCGAGGAGGAAGTACGATCCTTCGCCAAAGAAATACAGATTGAGAAACAGCGCCGTTCACTCACCGAGGAGCCGGAGAAGCGCGGTATCTTTACCGGTCGCCACTGCGTCAACCCCTATAATGGGGCCCGCATTCCCATCTACGTTGCCAACTTCGTGCTCATGGAATATGGCACCGGCGCGGTCATGGCGGTTCCAGCACACGACGAACGGGACTTCGAGTTCGCCCGCAAGTATCAACTGCCCATAGCCCCGGTGGTCATCCCTCCCGGCATTTCCCTGTATCCAGAGACCATGGATCAAGCGGCTACCGGCCCAGGGGTGCTGGCTAATTCCGGCCCCTTTACCGGTATGGAGTCGCTTGCGGCCCAAAAAGCGATCATCGACCACGCCGAACTGCAGGGTTTCGGCCGTCCTCATGTCACCTATCGCCTCCGTGACTGGGGCATTTCCCGGCAACGCTATTGGGGCGCGCCCATTCCCATGCTGCACTGCGGCAGCTGCGGGGTGGTGGCGGTGCCACTAGACGAGTTGCCGGTGGTTCTTCCCGAAGACCCTGAGGCCGGCAGCGCCTGCCTGCCCCTGCACCAACGTCCTTCATTTATCGCCGCTGTCTGCCCGAAATGCGGCGGTGCAGCGAAGCGCGAAACCGACACCATGGACACCTTTATGGAATCTTCATGGTATTTTGCTCGCTTCGCTTGTCCACGCGAGGATCGCCAACCCCTTTCCCAAGAAAAAACCTCGTACTGGTTGCCGGTCGATCAATATATCGGCGGGGTCGAGCATGCCATTCTCCACCTGCTGTACTCCCGCTTCTTCACCAAGGTACTGCGCGACCTCGGCTATCTTGCTGTCGACGAGCCCTTCACCAACCTCCTTACCCAGGGAATGGTGATCAAAGACGGGGCGAAGATGTCCAAATCAAAAGGCAACGTCGTCGACCCCAACGATCTCATCGAAGATTACGGGGCCGACACGGTTCGCCTGTTCAGCCTCTTTGCGGCGCCGCCGGAGAGGGACCTGGAATGGAGCGCCCAGGGAGTCGAGGGGTCCTCGCGCTTTCTCAATCGCGTCTTTCGCTTGATCATCTCCCAAAAGGAGATGTTACGCGGCGACGTTCCCATCCCCAGCGAGTTGAGCGAAAGCGGAAGGACACTGCACCGCAAAACCCACCAGACCATTCGCCGGGTCACCGAGAGCATCGAACAAAATTTCCACTTCAACACAGCAATCAGCGCCATGATGGAGCTGTTCAACCTGCTCTCGATTACCACCGGAGAAAACACCCAGGAAAAACCGGAAGCTCCGGTGGTGCGTGAGGCGGTATCGGTCTTGCTGCTGCTCCTTTCGCCGATGGTGCCCCACTTTGCCTCAGAAATGTGGCAATCCCTAGGAAACCAAAAATCCATAGAAGACATGCCTTGGCCGTCCTTCGACACCGAGGCGGCCCGTGAAGATTTGCTCACCATCGTCCTCCAGGTCAACGGCAAGGTGCGCTCACGACTGCAGGTAGACGCGGAAATTGATGACCAAGAGTTGGTAGTGCAGACCCTTGCCGACGACAATGTCAAAAAGTTCCTTGATGGCAAGACTCCCAAAAAAACCATCGTGGTCAAGAAGAAACTTGTCAATATCGTCGTTTAAGACTAGACTGACATCTATATAACAGCCCGACAATCCGAAATATTAGACAATATGGGAGCTCATTTGTGAAAACCCTCTCTCGACCTTTCCTGCTGCTCGTCATCGCCAGCCTCTTCGTCGCCTGCGGTTATCGCAACCCCAATATCTATGAAGGTCCGCACAAGAACATCTACTTAACCGAGTGGAAGAACCGCACCAGTGAACTCAACCTCGACGCCAAGCTTTATCGCTCACTTACCAAATGGTTCCAAAAATCCCGCTCGATTTCGACAGTGCGCCAGAAGGAGGGTGCCGACCTGATTCTCGCTGGAGAGGTGGTCTCCCTGGAATTGCCGAGCCTTTCCTATGGTGCCAACAACCTCACCTCCGAGGTCAAAGTGCGACTACGGGTTCGCTATATCGTCAAGGATATTCCCAGCAACAAGATCCTTTTGGAGATTGCCGACCAAACCTGGGAGGAGAGTTATCTCGCGTCGAGTAATTCCTCGGCCAACCAGGACAACGAAAGCAAGGCACTCGACAAGATCATCGATGATATGTCACAGAAGATCTATCAGAAGACCATCTCCGGTATCACTCGGATATAATCGCCGCCCCTGCTCATTTCTGACGGAACGGGCCATGCCCGTTCCGTCTTTCTAATTTGTCGCCATTCATGCTGCGCATTGCCGATCTACTGTTTTCCAGCCCGCTGGTGCTTGCCCCCCTGGCGGGGTACTCAGACCTCCCTTTTCGTTTGCTCTGCAGACGCTGCGGCGCCGGATACGTGGTCTCGGAGATGATCAGTTGTCATGGTTTGCTCTACAGACAGCACAATACCCTCAAGCTGCTCGCCTCCGTCCCGGAAGAGGAGCCTCTCTCAATTCAGCTGTTTGGTGCTGATGTCATGGCGATGGCCGAGGCTGCAGCGATGCTTGGCGATTATCACCCGGCTATGATCGATCTCAATATGGGTTGCCCGGTGAGGAAAGTGACCAAGCGGGGTGGGGGTGCGGCACTGATGACCACACCCGAATTGGCAGCGGAGATCATCACCAAGGTGGTAGCAAAGGCTAAGGTGCCGGTGACGGTTAAGATTCGCTCAGGCAAAGACCCAAAGAGCGTCAACGCCCCTGCCTTTGCTAAAATGGCCGAGGAATGCGGGGCAGCCGCCATCACCGTTCACGCCAGAACATGGTCTCAGGGCTTTTCCGGGTATATCGACCGACAGGTCATTACCGCAGTCAAGGACCGCGTCTCCATTCCGGTGATCGGTAACGGCGACGTGCTCTGTCGGCAAGACGCCCTGGCGATGATGCAGGAAACAGGGTGCGACGGGGTGATGATCGGCCGGGGCGCCCTGGGCAATCCCTGGATCTTTGGCGAGGGCGATAGACCTAGCCGCTTGGCGGATATCGCCGTCATAGCCCTGGAGCATCTTCGCCTCATCGAAACCTTTCTTCCCGCCGAGCGTATGCTCGGTCATGTCAAGAACCAAATCTCCCCCTACTTCAAAGGACTGCCCGGATCCTCCCAGACCCGTGCCGAGATCATGGCCGCCAGCGACCTTGCCACACTGCGTGGGCTCATTGAAACCGCCGCAGTAAGCATTTAACCCTATTTTCTCAGTTCCTCGATTTTTCTGAGCAGTTCACGCACTTCGGCACGGTCCTTTTCGGTCAGACTCTTGTCGCGCTGAGCGGTGCGCAGACTCTGTTCTGCCTGTTTGAGCTTGCCGCTATACAGGTCGTATTTTCCCAAATAAAGCGAGGCGAGCCCCCCGCGTTGAGAGGCTGAAGCAAGATGACCGAGTTCAAAGTACACTTGTGCGTATTCCGGATACTGGTAGGCGACGGTGGTGAAAGAGCGCTCGGCCTCAGCCATTCTGCCCTGGCGTTGCTGAACCTTACCCAAAACAAAGGTGGCGTAGAGGTCCCCGCTTTCCCGTTTCAAGGCGCTCTTTAAGGTCTCTTCCGCCTCCGCCAATCGGTTCATCGCCGCAAGAAGCACCGCCTTGTCGACCTGCAACTGCCCTTGGTCGGGAAAGGCATCGATGACCTGTTGCAGCAATTCCATGCTCCGCCGGTAATCCCCCTCGCTTCTTGCCAGTTGCGCCAATCCATAGGTAGCCATATTTTTAGCAAAGGTGGATGCCCTGGCATCGGCGAGAACCGAGGCTAGCGATCCCTTGAATTGTTCGCTATCTTTGAGATCAGCAAGAATCCGGTATTTCCAACGAAAGAAGTCAAAATCCTCCTGTTGATGAGGCACTTCCTGCAAAGTGGATGCGTCGAGATCGATCAACGACTGGATGTAGTTGAGACGCGCCTCAGGATCGGGGTGGGTGAGCAGATATTGCGGCGGTTTCTCGCTACGGTAGCGGGAAACACGTCGCATCGACTCAAGCATGCGCACCTGGCCGTGGGGATCTCGACCGAGTTGCTTCATCCAGCCGTAGGCGAGAAGGTCGGCCTCTTCCTCGTTCTGTCGGCTGAAATGCAGGTTGAAACTTTGTCCGGCGGCAAGCGCTCCGGTGAGCAGCACCGGCGCCGTCGATCCACCAAAGGCTAACGCCGCCAGGGCCAGACCAAGGGAGGCTATACCGGTATACGTTCCCTTTTCCACCCGCTCGGCGAGATGGCGCTTGGAGATATGGCCGACCTCGTGGGCCATGACCGAAACCAACTCATCTTCTGATTGCATGGTCGACAACAAGCCACTGTGAAAAAAGATCAGACCGGATGGGGCAGCAAAGGCGTTGAACTCTTTGTCTTCGATGACGAAGAAGTGGTAGTCGAAATATTGGATGCCGGCCGCCTCGAGCACGCTGCGGCCGAGTTTGTCGAGATATTGCCGGATATCCGGGTCATCCTTGATGGTAAAGGCTGAACGAACCGAATAGAGAAGCTTTTCTCCTAACTTCCGTTCGTCGCCAAGTGAGAAGGGCCAGGCCGGTGAGGCCATTGCGAAACAGGCAAAAACTGCACTGAGGACCCACGAAAGGGATTTTAACACCAGGACTTTCATCGATTGTTCAGCCATTGCACGGTACGGCGCAGGCCCTCCTCGGTGGAGACAAGTGGTTCGTATCCCAGCTCACGCCGGGCCTGTTCTATTGAAAAATAATGGGACTTGGCTAATTGTTCGGCAAGAAACCGGGTCATGCGCGGTTCCTGGCGCAGGCACAGCACGGTGTAAACCATTTCCAGAACCATGCCGAGGCGGTAGGCAGTGGACAAAGACACCCGTTTCTCCACCGGCGGTACCGCCATGCGGGAAAATAGTTCGTTGATCCATGGCCATAGCCGCACCGGTTCGCCCTGACTGATGAAATAGGCCTTGCCGCTTGCAGTTCCGGCCCCGGCTAGATTAGCCGCCGCCAGGATGTGAGCCTCGGCGACGTTATCGATATAGGTGATGTCGACAAGGTTGCTGCCATCGCCCACTTGACGTAAGCGCTTCTCCCGGCCTCGCGCCAGTAATCGCGGCAAGAGATGGGGATCGCCCGGTCCCCAAATAAGATGCGGCCTCAGCGCACAGGTCTTGAGGTCGTCTCCGACTGCGGCCAACACCATGGCCTCGGCCATGACTTTACTTTTCGCATAATGGCAGAGAAAATCGCGACCATAGGGCAGCCCCTCATCTCCGCCGCAAATGTCCTCGCCGTTAAAGACCACCGACGGCGTAGAAGTATATACGAGAAAGGGCACCTTGGCGTTTCGACAGGCCTCGATAATATTGGTTGTTCCCTGCACATTGATACGATGGTAGGTGGGCCAACTCCCCCAGATGCCGGCCAAGGCGGCAACATGAAAGACCACGTCGACCCCCTGCACCGCCCGAAAAAGTACATCGCGTTCGGCAATGTCGCCGACAATGCCCGTGGCGCCTGCCGCCTCCACCTGCGGATAGCGGTGGCGTCCGATCACCTTGGTCCGCACTCCCAGGGCCAAGAGTCTGCTGACCACGGCGCGGCCGACAAAGCCGCCGCCTCCGGTAACCAGAGCAGTGCTTATTGATGCGGGAAGAGTTGCTGCTGTGCCCATAGCGACAGTTTTTCGCGAAATATCTTGGCATTATGTCGGATATCGACAGGAAAGGCAGGATGAACCAGAACGATACGGACCTCCTTGGTGAGCGGGTGGGCGCGGCATAGATGCAGCGCCTCGTCAATGACGCGTCGACGATCACACGTCCCGTCTTTGACGAGTTCGACTATAATGACAGGCACCTTCACTCCCTTATCATCCCTGACTCCCACCAAAGCGGAACGAAAGACCTGGGGATGCTCGTTGACGATAGCCTCGCAGCAAATGGTAAACATACGACCGCCCTCGGTCTCGAGACGATGCGCCCGCCGGCCACAGAACCACAGGCGGCCCTGGCCATCAAGGTAGCCGACATCGCCCATGCGATGCCAAAAGGTGGCTCCATCAGCTATTTTGGCGAGAGCGGTCTCTTCAGTATTATTGTAATAGGCACTGGTCACGACACCGCCGCGCACCAAAATCTCACCGATCCTTCCTTCTCCAAGAAGTTTTTCCGGGCGAAGCTGTGGTTCGGGACGATCGGAGATCTCCATGATGCGGATATCGATACCCGGCAGAGGCCTGCCGACGCAGGTCCCCGCACCGTTGCGACTGTGCTGCATGGTCTCCGCCAACACCTCGCGCGCCGAGATCGAGGCCACCGGCAAGCTCTCGGTGGCCCCATAGGGGGTGAAGATCTCTGCATCGGCATGAAGCAGAGAGGTGGTGCGCTCAAGCACCTCCCAGGGCACCGGAGCTCCGGCCATGAGGACCTTGCGCAGGCTCGGCAGTGTCACCGCGTTGGCGGCACAATAACGGCTCACCACGTTCCAGATGGCCGGCGAACCGAAGGAATAGGTAACCTGGTAGCGATGAATGGAGGCCACGAACTTGCGCGGATCGACCTGGGCCGGCCGAGTCGCATCCATGTCGGGAATCACCGAGCAGGCCCCGAGCGCCGCGGAAAAGAGGGCAAACAAGGGGAAAGCCGGTTGATCGATATCTTCTGCCCCGATACCGTAATAGTCCCGGATCAATTGCAGTTGGGCATTGAAGATGCTGTGTTCGTAGCGAACCCCCTTGGGGGCGCCGGTCGAGCCGGTGGTGAAGATGATCGCCGCCAGGGCCTCCCTATCTGAGGGCTGCATGACTTTGCCTTCCTCGGCCACCGCCACCTTGCGCACATCGGCACCAAGCAATCCCCAGGAGTTTCCGATGCAGAAGGAGCGGCGCACTGTGGCAAAGGCGCGACGAAAAATTTTGGCAAAGAGAATGGCCTTGGGAATGCCGACCAACACCGTCGGCTGCACCCTGGCAATACACCGCAATAGATTCTTGTAGCCCATGCCAGGATCGATGAGCACGATGGGTGCCCCGAGCATGAACAACGCCAGGGTCAGGCAGATGAAATCGGCGGAAGGGGTGACCATCAACATCACCACCTCTTGGGACTTCACCCCCTGTCGCTGAAGATAGACGGCATAACGCTCGGCCGTACACTGCATATCGGAAAATGAAAGAATCCGCCCGCTTTTGGCCTCGATTATTGCCGGCCGCTGCCGTTCTGCCTTGGCGACGTTGATAAAGGATTCCGCAATATTCATGCCTCTTGCTCCATCGACACCATTTCCTTCGGTGCGAAAAAGCGCGAGAGAAGAGCCAGAATTTCCTCACCCTTGTCCTCGAGCAGATAGTGGCCGGCATCGGCAAAATATCTATATTGCGCCTTGGGAAAGCGCTGTCGCCACTCCTCGTAGAAAGAATCGTTAAAGCAAAAGTCCTTTCCTCCCCAGAGAATAAAGAGGGGAATGCCAAGGCGGCGCAGCTTCTCCAGACCCTGCTCGATCGCCTCCAGGGTGGCATAGCTGCGATGGTCACGGGTCATAGGGATATCTTGGACGAAAGCGGCGATAGCCACCCGGTTGTGCCAACTGTTGTAGGGCCGGAGATAGCTGGCCTTCACTTCCCGGGACATAACTTTGCTCACCGCCATAAAGGTTGCCGGCCAGGCGAAACCGTTACACAAACGAACAAGAATTTCTCCGAGAACCGGCAACCGGCAGACCCTGATGCGCCAGGGCATCCGAGGTGAACGAAAGGCAGCAGTGTTCATCAAAGCAATGCGCTTGATGCGTTGCGGGTGGCGCACTGCATAACCAAAACCGATAGCCCCCCCCCAATCATGGACCACCAGAGAGCAGTTGTCGATGCGCAGATACTCGAGAAGGCTTTCAAGATTGTCGATGTGCTTCTTCAATGAGTAGGGATAATCACCTGGCTTATCGGAGAGCCCGCAGCCGAGATGGTCTAGAGCGATAACGC
>CAYSON010000104.1:0-9132 GCA_964432635.1 uncultured Desulfopila sp. | reverse complement strand
TGCTCGCGGCCACCCTGACCGCCCTGACCGCCGGCGCGGTGCTGCTGCCGCTGCTCCTGCCGTGGCTGCCGTTCCCCAGTTTTTGGGTCAAGGGTGCCATGGTCGGCACCCTGACCGCCTTGCTGCTCCTCTCCGCCCTGCCCGGCCTCGGTCTGCTTGAGCAGGCTGCCTTGCTGCTGTGGGTCAGCGGCGCCGCCTCCTTTCTGGCGATGAACTTCACCGGCTCAACCCCCTACACCTCGCTCTCCGGGGTGGCCCGAGAGATGAAGGGCGGCCTCGCCTTTCAAATTGTCGCAACCGTTATCGCCGGCCTGCTCTGGCCGCTGGCCACTTTTTTTTAGGAGTACTGCTTATGCGCCATTTCCGCTATCTTGAAGACGCCGCCATCCTCCGCTTGAGCACCGAGAAATGCATCGGCTGCGGCAACTGCGTCCTCGTCTGCCCGCACCGCATCTTCGCCCTCAAGGACGGCCGGGCGGAGATCGTCGACCGCGGCGCCTGCATGGAGTGCGGCGCCTGTGCCATCAACTGCCCGACCCAGGCAATCTACGTCAATCCCGACGACGGCTGCGGCTGCGCCTCTTATATCATCAACAGCTGGATCGCCAAGGCACGCGGCAAAGCCCCCTCCGGCTGCGGCTGCTGAGTGTCGCCTAACCTTCCTCCCCGGCCAGGGAGCGCAGGTCCTTCCAGGTGTCGCGTTCGATAAAGCTGCCGGCAAGGTTATCTTCCATCTCGCGAAAGAGGGCCAGCGGCATGGCGAAGCTGAGCAGGTCATCCTTCAAAATGCGCTTGAGATAGAGACGGGCGCTGATGTCGTTTAAGCCCAGCACCGCCCGTGGCTCGGGCCTCTCTGCCTCGCGGTAGGGATAGATGCCGAGCGACTGGCAGCCGGCGGCAAAGGGGAAAATAACGTTCTCGTTATGGCCGCGCCCGTAGTTGGCGAGCACGGTCAGGGCGGCAATGCGATCGGCATCGGCGAGAAAGATGACGGTGCGCAGGTCATCGACCTTCTCGTCGACCGCCGCCAGCGGCTTGAACACCACGTAGGGAGCCGGCACCGAGGTCATCGGCAGGCAATCGAGAAATTTGCCCACCAGTTCCGGATTTTTGACATAGCGCTCGCCGTGCATGAAGTGGCCGTAGGCCTCCGGTCGCAGATAGGGCTTGACCCGCTCCCCGGCCGCCCGTCCCTCCTCCCACTGCTCGTTGCCGGTGGAGAGAAAGTATTTGAAACAGGCCTCGCCGCCGGCGAAATTGACGTACTGGTTGCCGAAACCGAGGCCAACCCCGCCGCCTGGACATCCGTAATTCTTTTGGTCGAAGACGACGCTATCGCCCTTGACCGCCGCCGCCAGCATAAACATAACGCAGCCCCACTTGCCCTCGGAAAACTGCCGCGCCTCGGCCGGTTTCTCCTCCGCCCAGACGATGGCCACCGCTTGATGCTTGAGTCGTAACCGTTCCGCTATGGCACTGTGCATAACTCCTCCCTGGTGGTGATTGTCGCCGTGGCCGCTCAACCGCCTTTGTGTTGATCGGCACCATTGCCGCCCCCGTCCTCGTCCCCCTCTGTCGGCGTCCCGAGGTGATATTTCTCCATCTTGCCATGCAGGGTCGGCCGGGAAATCCCCAGCAACCTTGCCGCCCGCGAACGGTTAGCGCCGCTCATCTCCAGGGCCTCACGCACCAACAGGGCGGCGACCTCGTCGATACAGGCGTCGAAGAGCCGCTCCTGGCCGCCCGACCGCAGCCGCAACCTGACCCAACCCGCCACATCGCCTTCGGACACCGCGGAGGCATCGCTCTTATGGCTTTCGCCACCCCCCAGAGTCATCTCCTCCACCTGCAGCGGTGCGCCGCGATTGAAGATCAGCGCTTTTTTAAGAACGTTCTGCAATTCGCGGATATTGCCCGGCCACTCGTAGCCGGCAAGCCTCTCCATGGCCTCCGCGCTGATACCCGGATTTGCCGTGCCCAGGTCGGCGGCCAGCTTCTGCAAGATATAGGTGACCAACAATTCAAGATCGTCCATACGTTCCCGCAACGGCGGCAAGTCAAGCGTCACCACCCGCAGACGGTAGTAGAGATCTTCGCGAAAGGTACCCGCCGCCACAGCCGCCTCAAGGTCGCGATTGGTGGCGGCGATAATCCGCACATCAACGTTGATCGGCTCCTTGCCGCCGAGACGCTCGATGCTATTTTCCTGAAGGAGGCGGAGAAACTTGGCCTGGATGGACAGGGGCATGTCGCCGATCTCGTCGAGAAAGACGGTGCCGCCCCGGGCCTGCTCGATCTTGCCGACACGGCGATGTGCCGCCCCGGTGAAGGTGCCCTTCTCGTAGCCGAACAGCTCGCTTTCCAGCAACGTCTCGGGAATGGCGACGCAATTGATGACCGCAAAAGGCAGTTCGGCGCGGCGCGAATGGTTGTAGATGGCCCGCGCCGCCAGTTCCTTGCCAGTGCCCGATTCGCCGCGGATGAGCACGGTGGCGTCGGTGGTCGAGACCCGACCGATGGCCTTGTAGACCTCGAGCATACGACTGCCGCGACCGATCAGAGCGTCGCGATCGAACTCCGCCTGACCACATGGATTGACCACCACCGGTGTCGACATGCAGCGCCCGGCAAGGAGCCCCTTTTCGATCAGGGCGAGCATCTGCGGTACGTCGAAGGGTTTGTAGATAAAGTCGTAGGCGCCTTGCTTGATCGCCCCGATCGCCGTCTCGGTGGATCCGAAGGCGGTGATGATGATCACCGGCAGTTTGGGGAAGAGTTCATGGATGACGGCGAAGACCTCAAGCCCGCTCATATCGGGCAAGCGGATATCAAGGACGACCAGGGACGGGAGAGAGCTTTGCACCATCTCTATGCCCTCCCTCCCATTATAGGCATTGGCGGGGCTGTACCCCTCCTGGCCAAGGATTTTCGCAAAACTCTGGCCGAGTTGGCGGTCGTCGTCAATGATGAGAATGCGGTTCATCGTGCCTCCCGGAAAGCGGCAGTTTCATGGTGCACTGGGCGCCGCGCTGCGGCGCGGCGCATATCTCTAGCTGGCCGCGGTGTTCGCGGACGATGCGGGCAACGATGCTCAGCCCGAGACCCGACCCTTCTTCCTTGGTGGTGAAAAAGGGGGTCGTTACCTTGTCAAGCAGGGTGGTGGGAATGCCCGGCCCGTCGTCACGCACGGTGAGCGTCGCCACTGTGCCAAGTTGCGGATCGTCCTCCATTCCCTCGACGATGTCGATGCGACCGCCGCCCTCCATGGCCTCGCAGGCGTTGATGAGCAGGTTGACCAGGGCCTCTTTGATGCGGTCACCATCAAGGAGCACCGTCCCCGTTTGATCACAAGGATGGTGCTGCACCTCGACGTTGAAGGACTTGAGCCGGTATTCGAGCAGGGTCAGCACCGATTCGACAATCTCCCCGAGACGGATGGGAGTGAGGCGCAGCTTGGGCGGCCGGGCGAATTCGAGAAAGTTCTGGACGATGCGGTCGATGCGGGTGATCTCGTCGGCGATGACCTGCAGGTCTTCATTCTGCACCTCGCTGAGGCTGAGCGAACGGGTCAAGGAAAACATGCGCATCTTGATAGAGGTGAAAGGATTGCGGATGGTGTGGGCGACCCCGGCGGCCAGCTCCCCGACCATCGCCAGCCGTTCCACCTGGAGGAGGTGGCGCCTGCTTCGCGTCAGTTCGTCGCTCTTCTCATCGAACTGGCGCATTATGTCGTCGAGGGAGAGGGACAGTGAATGCACCTCATCGCGGTAGTTTTCATCCGGGGCGCCGCCGGTCTTGATGGCCAGCCCGCGGATCGGCCCAAGTAACTGTTTGTAGAGGATGACCATGAAGAAGGCGCAGAGGACCACGAACGAGGTCAGGCCACCGATCTGGGCCCAGCGCAGCTCCCTGGTAAGGCGGGCGCCCTCAGCCTGGGCCGCGACGATACGTTGCCATTGTTCCTCATTGAAGCGGCGACACGCCTCAAGTAGGCTAAAGAAGATCTCGCGCTGTTTCTCGTGCAGGGTGGAGATGGAACCGAGCCGGGCGCTCTTTTGATAGCCGATTATGGCCTCATCCTTGGCGGCGGCATATTCGGCAAATTTGGCGCCGATCGCCTTTATGCGCCTGTCCTGTTCGTCATCAAGCTCGAGTTCCCTGGCGCGCGCAAGGTAACGGCGAAAGATCTCGCGCTGCTCTCCAAGCGATTGGAGCCATTTGTTGTCGCCGTCGACGAGATAATAGGTGAGCAGCCCCTTCTGGTTGGCCAAAGCCAGCTCCATGTCCTGGGCGGTACGATAGAGTTGGAACTCCCGTTCGACCACGCTGGCCAGCAAGGTGTTCATCTGGGAGGCATACCAGAGAATGACCGCTTCGCCGATCATCACCATGACCACCATGGCCGCAAACACGGCGACGATCCTACCCCTGAGACTAAGCCTCGACCACATCACTGTTCACCTCCGTCAACAAGCCTCTTCCGCCCATGGCGAAAGATCAAGGCTAGCGCATTTTCCCACCAAAGGCAAGAAGCGGTGTGTCGGCGAGGTCACGGTCAGCTTGACAGTTCGGCCACGCCGGTTATTGTGGCAACAGTGGTCCTGCCCCCCTTCTCCCTTAACTTGGTAATTTCACCATGACGCCCAGTTACCGCTTGCTGCTCGCCTCCTTCTTGGCACCCCTTCTGCTCCTCCTCGGCGGCTTCTTTTTCAGCTCGCCCACATGGGAAGATATCGACAAGCTCATCGGCAAAAAGTACCCGATGGTGGCACATATCGAGGTCGAGGAGCTGTACGCCGCCCTTGAGCGGGGAGAGAGGCCGCTGCTCATCGACGCGCGCGCCCCTGAGGAATACGTGGTCAGTCACCTGGCGGGGGCAGTCAACCTCGCCACCACCGGAGAAGTGCACACCAACAAAGAAACGGCAATCGTTGTCTACTGCTCGGTTGGGGTTCGCTCCGCCATTCTCGCCAAAGCCTTGCAAGAAGCCGGTTTCAGCCACGTCCGCAATCTGCGCGGCTCGATCTTCGCCTGGGCCAACAAAGGCTATCCCCTGTGGCGCGGAGACACCAAGGTGCGGGCGGTGCACCCCTACGACCGGCAATGGGGCAGCCTTGTCGATAGCCAGCTTCATCAGTACCGCCCTGCCTCCACCGCTCAATGAAAAAAGTTGATCAGGGCGTGCAGGGTGGTCAAAGGATGGGGTGGGCAGCCGGGGATGTAGAGGTCGACCGGCAGCAAAGAGGAGAGGTCGCCGACAATTTCGTCGCTTCCATAAAACGGCCCACCGGAAATGGCGCAACAGCCGGCAGCAATGACCACCTTGGGGGCCGGCACTGCCTCATAGGTGGCGAGCAGGGCAGCCCTCATGTTTCTGGTAATCGGTCCGGTCACATGCAGGCCGTCGGCATGGCGGGGTGAAGCGACGAAATCGATGCCGAAGCGGGAGAGGTCGAAAACCGGGGTGTTCAACACATTGGTGTCGGTCTCGCAGCTGTTGCAACCGCCGGCGGAGACCTGGCGCAATTGCAGGGAGCGGCCAAAGAGTTTGCGGAAGTGTGATGACGCCTGCCCCGCCAGCAACGGCAGGGAGCCATCGGTGATCAACCCCTGACGACTGGCGGTTGCCAGGGCGAAATCTTGCGTGAAGCTGACAAAGGCCTCGGGCCCAACCTCTTGACAACGGCCGCAGAAGGTGCATTTACCGAGATCGATGGTTTTCTCGGTGGCATCGATTGCCCGTTGCGGACACAACTCGGCGCAGCGACGCGCCGTCGCCGCCTCGCACTGCTTGTTGACAATCGGCCGGCCACGATAACTGCGATCGAGGGTGACCTCCTTCTGCGGATAGTCAAGGGTGCGGCAGCCCTGTTCGAATCTGTTAGCAAGAATTTTCCACATACCCCGTCCCCGGCTTGGGAAGCCGACCCTCGTTGTCTCCTACCCCGGCGCTTCAGAGATCGAAACCGCAATAGGAGAGGTTGAAACTCTTGTTGCACAAAGGAAAATCGGAAATTTCCTCGTTTCTCAGGGCCATGGCCAAACCGGCCCAGTTGTGAAAGGAGGGGTCCTTGATCTTATAGCGACATATGCGCCCCTGCCCGTCGGTCAGCAGACAATGGGACACCTCGCCGCGCCAGGCCTCGTTGATGGTAACCACCAGGGCGTCAGGCTGCAGCAGCAAACCTTCCACACCCCGGCTCATGCCCGACCCCTCGAGGCGCTGCAGAAACTGGCCGATCAAATCAATGGAGTGATGGATCTCCTCGTGCCGTACCCAGGCCCGGCTATAGACATCGCCTGCGACATGCTGGTTACGTCACGAGGACATGGCGCCATAGGCCTCGGTGGGAAAGAGGATGCGGGCGTCATAGTCAAGGCCGGAAGCCCGGGCGCAAAAGCCGACCAGCCCGAGGTCCTTGGCGGTTTGCCGCGTCACCGTTCCGGTCTGTTCAAACCTTGCCTGCACCGTATGCGCGGAAAACAGCAGGTCGGCAACGTGGGCAAGCTGCCCGGAAAGCTCCTGCAACTTTTCTTCAATGACGTGTTTCTGTTCCCTAATTAGCGGCCTGGAGATCCCCCCCGGCACCACCAAACTCTTGCCGAAGCGATTACCGGAGAGCAGGAGCAAGAGGTTGAGGAATTCCCCGCGCATCCTCCCGAAATAGGCGGCCGGAGGATTGAAGGCGACATCGCCGCTCAGGGCGCCGAGATCGCCAACATGGTTGGCGAGGCGCTCAAGCTCCAGGGCCAGGGAACGGACGATTATGGCGCCACTCGCAACCCCCACATCGGCCAGGGCCTCAAGCGCCTGACAACAGCAGAGATTGTGACCAATGGCGGTGTCGCCGGCAATCGCCTCGCAGATCACCGGCAGTCGAGCAAGGGGAACGGTGGGCAAGAGCCTCTCCACCCCCCGATGCTGATAGCCGAGTTGAATCTCAAGCGACAGCACCTCCTCTCCGGCGCATTGAAAGCGGAAATGGCCGCGTGCACCGGCCCCACCCCCACCTCGTGGATTCCTTCCCCTTCAATGCGGTAGTACGGGTAGTTGCCGGGAATGTCTATGGCGTAATCGTTACCAAAAACATCTGGAGCCCCACGCTGATTGGCATGATAACGCACCGCCTTCAACCAGGGGTGGTCGAGCGGTCGCAACCCATACTGCTCGGCAATCTCCCGTTCGAAGAGATGAAATTTCGGGCAGCCACTGGCGGTCAGCGACATAAACTCCTCGCCAACTTCGGTGGCCAGAACATAGAGATAGGCCTTACGCACCACCGCCAAAAGCTGGTTGCGCCCCTCCTCGAGGTAGGCGAAAAAATGGACTACATAGCCATCGTCGTTGACGAATTCGACCAAAAGATCGCTGAACTCACGAAAAGGAACCTTGGGAATAGCCGACCGTTTGAGCACCTGTCCGTTCTTGATACGCAGCAAGTTACCCATGAATCCTTCCTCCGAGGAGGGCAATGGCATCGATGATGAGTTGTTGCAAGGCCCACGGCATCCACAGGGTGAGCCCCAGGGAAAGGGCCAGGAGCACGGAGCAGGGAATGACGCGCCACAGGCTCGACCTCTGCTCCCGGTGGAATTCTTGCTCCGGTCCGAAACACATCTCGATGATCACTTGAGCCGCTCCGGCTACCACCAGGAGCAACCCGGCGAGGAACAACAGGGCGACAACCACCTTCCCGGCATGAAAGGCAGCAAAGACGATCACCAGCTCGCTGAGAAAGAGGCCGAAGGGTGGCAGCCCGCAGATGCCGATAAAACCGGCAAAAAACGGTACAAAGGTATGGGGCAGCCGCCGCGCCAGCCCACCGATCGAGGATGCCAGTTTTGATGCATACTGGAGGTGAATGTCGCCGGCGGAGAGAAACAGTGACGATTTGAGCAGCGAATGGTGCAAAAGATGGAGCATGGCCCCGTACAAGGCAAAACCGCCAATACCGACGCCGAAGGCGATCACCCCCATGTTCTCGATGCTCGAATAGGCGAGGAGCCGTTTGTAATCGGGTTGCCTGACGATGAAGACACCAGCGACGAAGATCGAACAGAGCCCGAGAACGACAAGGATGTTACCGGAGAAATCGCCCAGGCCGGCAAGGTACATTATCGTGTGCATCTTGTAGATGCCGAGAAAGGCGCAGTTGAGCAAGGCCCCCGAAAGTAGGGCTGAGGCCGGTCCGGGGGCTTCGCTGTGGGAATCGGGCAGCCAGGTGTGCATCGGCGCCAAGCCGACCTTGGTGCCGAAGCCGATCACGATGAAGATAAAACCCGCCTTGAGCCACAGAGGGTCGAGTCGGGGTGCCACCTCGTTCAACCTGGAAAAGGAGAGCGGCCCGCCAACCTCCGCCAAATCGGCGGCGAGGGTGATGAAGAAGCAGCCGAGCAGGGCGAGAGCGATGCCCACCGAACAGATGAGTACGTATTTCCAGGTAGCTTCGAGGGCCTCCTTGGAGCGATGGAGAAAGATCAGCGGGGCGCTGGCCAGGGTCGTCGCCTCGATGGCGATCCAGAGCACGATGGGATGATCAGCGAGGCAGACCATGTTCATGGTGCCGAGAAAGAGCAGCAGGCAACCAACGAACAGCGGTTGCTGGTCCATCTCTGTCGCCTTCATGTAGCTCATGGCATAACAAGCGACACATAGAAAGATCAGGGCGGTAAGCAACAGCACCAGGGTTCCGCTCGGCCCAAGGAGGAAATAGCCGGTCAGCGAACTTTTCATCAACCCGCCAACGGCGGCGAGGCAGAGGACGAAATGCCCCACCGCAGTCACCGCCAGCAGACCGCGGCCCACCCGGCTTGGCAAAAAAAAGGCAAGCGTTCCAGTGCACAAAGGAAAGAGAAAGAGCATTTCCTGCATCGGTCACTCCTTAAGACGCGACAGGTGATCAGTGGTGATGTCGTCGAAGGCGTTGTTGATGTTGTGCATGATGATCCCCATGATCATTACCCCGACGAGAAGATCGAGCAAAACGCCGAACTCGATGATGTAGACGGCATGGGATGCTTTGGTAAGGGTCGTGCCCATCAAGTAGATACCATTTTCCAGCATCAGATAGCCGATGACCTGGGTAAGCGCCGTGCGACGCCCCATCATCAAGAAAAAGCCAGCGGCGATGG
>CAYSON010000103.1:0-9150 GCA_964432635.1 uncultured Desulfopila sp. | reverse complement strand
GCATCTCGCCGGGATGAAGAAATCGGAATTTATCGTTGCCATCAACACCGACAAGGACGCGCCCATCGGTGATGTTGCCGACGTCCTGGTGGTGGCCGATCTCAAGCAGTTCGTGCCACTGCTCACCGAGAAGATCCAGGCCCGTTAGAGACCGAGGAGGTTGCGATGATTGAGGAGATTTTCTCCGGCTTGCCCCAGAGCTTTCGCCCCGGCACTCTAGCCAAGCCGCTCAGTTTTTACTTCTCCTTGGGTGAGGTTAAGAAGACGGTGGAACTCGATGGGGACTCCTGCCGGGTCAGTGACGGCAAGACGGTGGACAATGCCGATTGCGTCTGCAAGACCTCGGTGGAGTTCTTTTTGCGCATCTGGAAGGAAAACTATCGACCCGGGATGAAAGATTTCCTGGGAGGGACAATTAAGTCCAACAACCCGTCGGCCCTGCAGGAATTCCTGCGCTGCTTCGGGAAATAGCGCTATACGGCGACAGGGTTGTCGGGCAAGTGCAACAACAGGGCCGAGGTGCATCACCTTCGGCCCTCTGCCGGGGAGGGTAGTAACACCATGGAGTATCTCACGGAGATCAAGGTGCGCGGCTATCATGCCGATTTTTATGGGCATGTCAACAACGCTCGCTATCTTGAATTTTTTGAGGAGGATCGCTGGGCCCATCTCGAGTCGAAGATCGACTTGTGCAAATGGGCGACAATGGGGCTGGTTTTTTTGGTGGTCAATATCAATGTCAACTATCGCCGGGCAATACCGGTGGGCGAGACGCTGGTAGTGGGCACCAAGCTTGAGAAGATCGGCAACCGCAGCGTGGTGCTCAAGCAGGAAATCCTCATAAAAAACAGCAGTGAGATGGCGGCTGATGCCCTGATTACCTTCGTCATCAGCGACCGTAGCGGCCGCGCGGTGACCATGGAGGGAGAAATGCGCGCGGAAATTGAAAAGCTGCAGTAGCCCTCGGTTGGGGAGGAAGGGTTCTAATTCCACCTCTTTTTAAGCGGGAGGCGCAGCTTGCTTGGGCTCAGCGGGATTTATGGTTGACATTGATTGCAGTTATATATTATTGAGCATAAACGAGAGAGTTCGTTGATGGGGCAGCCCCTTTTGTTGACCTGAACGTAAAAGTCATATTGACCTGGAGCGGGGGCTGCAAGGGTATGTTTGTATGAAGAGCGAAGAGGACAAGGAATAGTCGTTGCGGAGGGAAGAAAGAACACTGGGAGACGGCAGAAAAAAAAGAGACATCGGTTCTTAGGAGCCGATGACCGCGGCGGCCACACAATCACTCACAAAGGGAGAAAAGGTATGAAAAAAGCGATTTCCGTATTGGCGTTGTCATCCATTTTCATCGCGAGCTCAGCCATGGCCTCCGGGTATCGAATTCCCGAACAATCTGTTGATTCAACAGCAAAAGCGGGCGCTAACGTGGCCTCCGCCAAAAGGGGCGACGCCGCCTATTTCAATCCCGCCAATATGTCGTGGATGGCCGATTCCTGGCATACCGAGGTTGACGCCACCTATATTTACCTTTCTCCCATCGACTATGAGGACTCCCGTTCTGCCAGGTTCAACGGTGAGTCGGAGGAAGAGCATTTCTTTCTGCCCCAGTTGCATATGGTTTCCCCTTCCTTCGGTGGAGCCCGCATCGGCCTGTCGGTCGTTGAGCCCTACGGCCTTTCAAAAAGATGGGAATCCGCTTATGCCAAGGCGGCCGCCGAAGAATTCTCTTTGGCGGTGATCGAGGTCAATCCCACCGTCTCCTACAGTTTTGCCAAGATGGTATCGGTGGCCGGTGGTATCCGCATGCTCTATGCCGACGCCACCGTCAAGAGCGATGCCAGTGGTCTAGGCCGCCCGCTCTCCCGGGAGATGGAAGGGGATACGGTGGAGTGGGGCTGGAATGCTGCCCTGTCGGTCAAACCCATCGATAAGCTCAATTTTTCGGCCACCTATCGTTCCAATGTAGACCTTGAATTCGATGACAAGGCCAAGCTCAACCTGCTCGGCCGTCGCATGACCCTCGACGCCGAGGTTGCTGTGCCGGCACCGGCGGTGTTTGCCCTGTCAGTGGCCTACGATGTCCTCGATAACCTCAATATCGAGCTGACCTGGGACCGCACCTTCTGGTCGGAATACGATCAGCTTGATTTTAATTTCACCCCGAGAATTCCCGGCAATCCCTACGAGCCGGCCGTTCCCAAAGATTGGGAGGATTCTGATGCCTTCCGTATCGGCCTCACCTATGGGGTCACCAAGCAACTCGACCTGATGCTCGGTTTTGCCTATGACGAGAATCCGGTGCCGGACGACAAGATCAACTTCGAGCTGCCCGATTCCGATGCTTATATCTACTCCATCGGCGCCCAGTATAAGGTCAGCGACAAAATGGATGTCGGTATAGGTTTGCTCTACGACTACAAGGAATCGCGCAAGGTTGAGGTGGTCCGTGCTGATGCGGTCTATCCCTACGGCGAGTTCACCGATGCCTCGGCCATCCTAGTCACCGTCGGTTTGAACTATCGCTTCTAAGACGGTAGGTTAAGACGAGAGAGTAAGCAAACCCCCGAGCGCCGTGAGGCGTTCGGGGGTTTGTTGTTGGCGCGTCGTGCTCGGTGGTTACAGCCCGCGCAGATACTCGGGTTTGAGACTCACCTGGCCCTGCAGAGCCTGGGAAATGAGGCGCAGGGTGGCTTCCTTGTCCTGGGGTAATCTGGCCTTGATCGGCAAATAGTTGGAGGCGTGGTTGGCGTGGAAGTAGCCGCCTGTGAGTTCGGTGGCGGCGATCATCAGGGCGAGTTCCTCAAGCATCTCCTGCGAGGAGAGAAGGGGAAAGTTACCCTGCTCATGGGCGGCAAAGAGCGGGCTGCCCGGCACCAGCATCAGGCTGAGGGCACCGACATATTCGGGATCGATCTGGGTCAGTACCCGTCCGGTTTCTTGGGCATGGTTGTGCGAACGTTCCCGTCCGGCGATGCCGAGCAGCACGGTGATTGACAGCTTGATCCCGGCGGCCCGCAACTTGCGGCCCATATCGATCATGCGTGAAGCGTCGGCGCCCTTATTGATCGCCGCAAGGGTGACGTCGTCGCCGGATTCCAAGCCCATATAAGCGATACTTAGGCCGAGCTGACGCAGTTGGCACAGCTGTTCCGGGCTCTTCATGCGGATGCTTTTGGTGTTGGCGTAGGTGCCGACCCGGGTCACCCAGGGCAGCTTTTCCCGAATCGCCACGAGGATCGCCAGCAGCCGCTCCTGCGGCAGGATGAGGGCGTCGCCGTCGCAGAGGAAGAGGCGATCCTGATGGCGAAAGTGACGGGCGGCATAGTCGATGTCGGCAAGGATGGTTTCCTGGTCCTTGATCGAGAACCGACTGTTTTTATACATGCGGCAGAAGGTGCATTTGTTGTGGGAGCAGCCGGTGGTGACCTGGAGGAGGATGGAATAGGCCTCGCTCGGTGGCCGAAAGATGTCGCCTTGATAGTGCATGGTCGTTTTCCTTGTCGTAAAATGTGGTTGGCCGGATGCGGCCGACACCCTTCATTTATTGCATGGGCGCTTTGCTGTCGCAAGGAAAAACCTCAGCGACAGCAAGCTTCATCCCGAAAAGGAGCGTTTTCGATGACTTCCTCTCAACCCACCTATCCCCGCCTGCTCTCTCCCCTCGATCTTGGTTTCGTCACCCTGAAAAACCGCGTACTGATGGGCTCGATGCACACCGGCCTGGAAGAGGAAAAGGATGGCTTTCACCGTATGGCAGCTTTTTATGGGGCCCGCGCCGCCGGCGGGGTCGGGCTGATCGTCACCGGCGGGGTGGCTCCCAACCGGGCCGGATGGATATCCCCCTTTTCTCTGCGTCTGGCTAAGCGCTCCCAGGTAGCCGAGCACAAGCTGATCCCCGAGGCGGTGCATGAGCATGGGGGAAGGATCTGCCTGCAGATCCTTCATGCCGGCCGCTACCGTTATCATCCCCTCTGCGTCGCCCCCTCTGCGATCCGCGCCCCGATCAACCGTTTCAAGCCGCGAGAGCTGAGCGAACGCGCCATCCGCGCCACCATCGATGATTTTGCCGCCTGCGCCGCTTTGGCTGCGGAGGCTGGCTATGACGGGGTGGAGATCATGGGTTCTGAGGGCTATCTGATCAACGAATTTCTGGCCAAGAAGACCAATCTTCGCCGCGATGGCTGGGGTGGTGAGTTTTCCGGCCGCATGCGCTTTCCCCTTGAGGTGGTGGCGGCGGTGCGGCGGGCGGTGGGGGAACGGTTCATCATCATTTATCGCCTCTCCATGCTTGATCTGGTCAAGGGTGGCAGTACCTGGGACGAGGTGGTTACTCTGGCCCAGGCGGTCGAAGCGGCCGGGGCGACCATCATCAACACCGGCATCGGCTGGCACGAGGCACGGGTACCGACCATCGCCACCATGGTGCCACGGGCCGGATTTGCCTGGGTCACCCAGCGTCTTGTGGGGAAGGTGGGCATTCCCCTGGTGGCCACCAACCGCATCAACACCCCGGAGGTGGCGGAAAAGGTGCTGACCGAAGGCTGCGCCGACATGATCAGTATGGCCAGGCCCTTTCTCGCTGACCCTTGTTGGGTGGACAAGGCGGCGGCGGGCCGAGCGGAGGAGATCAATACTTGCATCGCCTGCAATCAGGCCTGCCTTGATCACATTTTTTCAAGAAAGGAGGCAACCTGCCTGGTCAACCCCCGGGCCTGCCGCGAGACTGTGGTTCCGCTCGTCAAGGCATTACATCCCAAGCGGGTGGCGGTGGTCGGGGCCGGCCCGGCTGGTCTTTCCTGCGCCGTCACCGCCGCCGAGCGCGGTCACCTGGTGACGCTTTTTGAGAAAAACAACGAGATCGGCGGACAGTTTCGCCTGGCCCGTCTCGTCCCCGGCAAGGAGGAGTTTGCCGAGACCCTGCGCTATTATCAGGTGCAGTTACAGAAGCACGGCGTTGATCTCCGCCTCTCCACCAGCCCCGAGGCCGAGGAACTGCTGGCCTTCGACGAGATCGTCATCGCCTGCGGGGTGGTGCCACGCGAAATCGATGTGCCGGGCCGGGACAAGGCCCTGGTGGTACGCTATCCCGAGGTGATCAGCGGCCAGAGATCAATGGGCCGGCGGGTGGCGATCATCGGCGCCGGCGGCATCGGTTTTGATATGGCCGCCTTTCTCCTCCACCAATCCAGGCAGCAGCAAACGGTTGCCGAGTTCATGGCCGCCTGGGGGGTGGACATGTCCTACCAGGGCGAGGGCGGATTGCTTGAGACGGCGCGACCAATTCCAGCCCGCACCATCTACCTCTTGCAGCGCAAGAGCGGCAAGCCGGGCGCGGACCTCGGAAAAACCACCGGATGGATTCATCGGTCGCTGCTTAAGCAGCACGTGGTCAAGATGATGGCTGGAGTGGAGTATCTAGAGATTATCGACCAGGGACTGCGTCTTCGCCATGAAGGCCGGGAGCAACTACTGGAGGTGGACAACATCGTACTCTGCGCCGGCCAACATTCCGACCACGGCCCGGCTGGTCGCCTCGACGCCCTCGGACGCGGCTACCACCTCATCGGCGGGGCGCTCAAGGCCGGAGAGATCGACGCCAAGCGGGCCATTGCCGAGGGCACCGAGGTGGCCGACCAACTCTAGCAGGGGGGTGCGGGTGGAGCCTTGAGAGGGTAGACGGCAACCTCGCTATGAAGTGCCCCTTTGGCAGTCAGCTGGCTCGAAAAAAGCGTAAACGCGGTAACAGCGAACGGGGGGCTGCGCAAGAGGCTGTTGCCGGCCATAAAGCCCTGCAGTCGACTGATATTGGCATCTTTGAGCCTGGCCAGGGTGAGATGGGGCACAAATTTTTGCTGTTCCTTGGGGATGCCGGCGGCAAACAGGGTTTTCTCGATGTCCCGGCGCAACCTGTCAACCTCCTCCCCCGGCTCGATCCCGACCCATACCACCTTCGGCATGCCCCGAGGCGGGAAGAAGCCGACGCCGCGCAAAGAGAGGGAAAAGACGGGGCGTAAGATCTCGGTCAGGGCCTCCTTGATGTCGAGGAGTTTCCCGCCCTCGACCTCGCCGATGAACTTGAGGGTGAGGTGGAGCTGCTCGGGGGGTACCGGGCGCCCGCCGGGCACGGCTCTGGCCAGGTCAGCGATGTCCCGGCACAATTCTTCGGGCGGGGAGATGGCGACAAAAAGGCGTTTCATTGATCGGCAATGCACCTTGCTTGCGGGAAATACGGAGAGGTTGCTGTAAGTTGTTGCAGGAATTCTTCCTCATGCTACCCTGTTGGACAGGCTATGCTCAAGAAAAATATCGTTGGTGGCTTTACTGCCCCTGCCGCCACATCTGCTCCTCCTGACCATGATGAAATCACCACCACCATTCCGCCGCTACCGACTCACCCTGGAATACGACGGCGGAGGTTTCAGCGGTTGGCAGAAGCAGAACGATGCCCGCACCGTCCAGGGCGATCTGCTCAAGGCGGCGGAGCGTGTTTTTTCTGTCCCGCCTTCTGATCTTCAAGGGTGCGGCCGCACCGACGCTGGCGTTCACGCCCTGGAGTATGTCGCCCACCTAGAGGTGGCCAGCACCTTGGCTCCTGATGCGGCGCTGCGCAGGTTCAATCAGGAATTACCCAAAGACCTGGCGGTGCGGCAGGTGGAAGTTGTTGATTCCCGTTTTCACGCCCGTCACAGTTGTATCGCCCGCAGCTATCTCTACAAACTGCGCCTGAGGAAATCGGCCTTCGGCAAACGCTATAGCTGGTGGCTTCAGGAAGAGGTTGATGTCGAGGAGATGCGGCAGGCCGCCGTGCACTTCGTCGGCATGCACGACTTTCGGGCCTTTGCCGAACGCCAGGAACTGAAGAAATCGACCAAGGTGCTGGTGCATCAGGTGGTCATCTTTCAAGATGAAGGCTTGCTCTTTGTCCGGGTGGTTGGCTCGCACTTTCTCTGGCATATGGTGCGGCGCATAATCGGCATTCTGGTGGCGGTCGGCCGGGGGCTGCTGACACAAGAGGATGTTGCTCTTTTGCTGCGGGAGCCTTCCGACCTGGCCATGGCGCATACCGCCCCAGCCGCCGGCCTCTTTTTCGAGAAGGCCTTTTATGGCGAGGAGGAGTTGCGCGATTTCCTCTTGGCGCCCAAGCCCGTTACCGTCGTGACAGGCTCATGATCGTTATGTTGGCGATGGTCAGGCCGAAGATGCCGGTGATGGTTGGCAGGCTGCCGAGGACATGGCGCTTGCGGCCGCGGTCGGCATAGGGGCTGCCATCGTCTTCGTCCTCCTCCGGTGGCTGATAATCGAAATCAATGTCCTCCACCGACCAGACGCACATGATGCCCTCGCCCACCCCCCGTCGCCGCAGCCGCTTTCTCAAGTGGCGGGCCAGTGGACACTTAGTGGTGGAGAAAAGGTCGCCGCTGCGGATCAGGGTCGGGTCGGTGCGCAGGGCCGCCCCCATGGAGCTGATGATGGGGATACCGGCGCTGTAGGCGCCGTGCAGCAACTGCGTCTTGGGGTTGAGCGAATCGATGGCATCGATGAGCAGATCCGGGCGCGGCTCAAGAATAGCCGCCAGCGTCTCCTCGGCGGCGAAGAGTTGCAGTGCCTCGACCTGGCAGCTCGGATTGATGGCACGAATGCGCTCCTCGGCCACCTCGGCCTTGGGCCGTCCCAGGGTGCTTTCCAGGGCGAGGATCTGCCGGTTGAGGTTGCTGCGCTGTACCGTGTCGTAGTCGACCACGCGCAACCGCTCTATTCCCGCCCGCACCAAGCCTTCAACAACATGGCCGCCAACAGCACCAAGTCCTACCACCGTCACCAAGCGCGATTGCAGCAGGGCGAAACGTTCTTCCCCGAGCAGTCGCCGGGTGCGGATGAATCTCTCGTCGTCCATGAAGCTTTTACCTTTTTTCTGGCACAGGGAGCGCGAAGATGGTAATAACCCGCCGCTCGCCCTTACCGCTTATTTTCCATATCATAGTGTCTCATGCCCCACTTTCCAAGCCACAACGCCGATCCCGACAACATTGCCACCTGGGCCAAGTTTTCGGCGAAGCTCTGCCGTTCCTGCGCCGCCAGCTGTTGCCGCCTGCCGGTGGAGGTCAAGATCCCCGATCTGGTACGCTTGGGGCAGCTTGACGAGTTCTGCCGCCACGAGGAGCCGCGGTTGCTTGCCAGGCAGTTGGCCAAGCGCGGCATCGTCGAGCATTTTCATGCCCGCTCGGCCACCTATACCCTAAGCCGCCGTGCCGACGGCTCCTGCCTGTTTCTTGATCACACCGACCAGCGCTGCACCGTCTACACACGCCGCCCCGATACCTGCCGCAACCATCCGATCATCGGCCCCCGCCCCGGCTATTGCCCCTTTCAGCGAAAAAAATAGCAGCAGGATCCCTGCTGCCGTCACGTCAGGGTCCGTTTCTGGGGCAGGATATAGTAGCGAACGTACCCCACCAGATTGCTGGCGATAAAGATCGCCTCCATCAGCACCGCCCCGGGAGATCCGGCAAGATAGTTGTGGACGATCCACAAACTGGTGCCGACCAGCATCAGCTGACGCAGCCGCTTGTCGTCCTTGCAGAAGGAGGCGACGGTGCCGAAGCAGCCGCCGCAACCGGCGAGCAGGCTGAGCAGGCCATTATACGACAAGGCGGTGAGAATGATGGTGGCGGTGACGAACAGCAGCATCACCTTTTTCGAGGTGGAAAAGAGCGAGGCGGCGAAACGCAGGGCGGCTAGAATGCCGAGACAAACGGCAGTCCAGTGGCCGAGGATCAAAAAGTGGGCAGAAATGAGAATGCAGGAGACCAGCAGGCAGGCGACGATCTTGGTCCGTTCCTTGAACTGAAAGGAGAGGATATCAAAAATGATGGCAATCCCAACAAGGACCTGCGAGAGGATGAAGGGCGACATGAAGGTGAGGGGCGAAAAGGGTGGCATCGGGGGGCTGACGTGGCGCCACTATAC
This sequence comes from uncultured Desulfopila sp., assembly GCA_964432635.1. Classification (GTDB taxonomy): domain Bacteria; phylum Desulfobacterota; class Desulfobulbia; order Desulfobulbales; family Desulfocapsaceae; genus Desulforhopalus_A. The sequence goes on along the minus strand of CAYSON010000103.1, from coordinate 177 downwards.
CTTCTCGCCCCAGCCTCGTCCACGCTAATCGTCCGGTGGTGGTGCAAATGGCCGGCGATCGCTCAGGAGGCGCTACAGGGAGCCGAGAACCCTTCTTCCGCCAGTTGGTCGGCAATCTCCTCGGGAGGAATCTCCCGTTGCGCCGAGAGGGTAAAGATATGGAGCAGGGTGTTTTCG
>CAYSON010000102.1:4475-9166 GCA_964432635.1 uncultured Desulfopila sp. | reverse complement strand
CTTGGAGACCATCGCCGAGGTGGTCAAAAACGCCGGGATCAAGCCACCCTCGTTGATCATCATCGGCGAGGTGGTCAAGCTGCGCGACACCATCGACTGGTACGAGAAGCGGCCGCTGTTCGGCAAAAAGATTCTCGTTACCCGCACCCGGGAGCAGGCCAGCGAACTGGTGGCCGGTCTCGAGGAATACGGCGCTGATTGTCTTGAGTGTTCAACCATCCGCATCCTGCCGGTGGACTGCTACGACGCGCTCGACGAAGAGTTGGAGCGGCTCAAAGAGTACCACTGGATCCTTTTTACCTCCCTCAATGGCGTCAAATATTTTTTCGAGCGTCTCTACGCCAAGGGCATGGATGCCCGCAACCTCAAGGGGCCGGAGATTGCCGTGGTTGGCAAAAGTACTGCCGATCTGCTGCTTCACTACGGAGTGCATGCCGATCTCATCCCATCCGTCTTCACCGGCGAGGGCTTGGCGGAAAGTTTGCTCGATCAGGGTGTGGAGGGACGAAACATTCTCATTCCCCGCGCCTTACAGGCCCGGGAGATTCTCCCCGAAACCCTGCGCGGCGCCGGGGCTCAGGTGACGGTGGTGCCGGTCTATCAGAACTGTCCGGCCGAGGGTGATAAGGAACTTTTACGCGAAGAGCTGCGTAAGGGAACCATCGATATGGTGACCTTCACCAGTTCCTCGACGGTGCGCAACTTTCTCGCCCTGCTCGAGGATAAGGAGCCGGGTGGCGTGAAAAGCCTCCTGGCTGGGGTGAAGATTGCCGCCATCGGGCCGATCACCGCCAAAACCGTGACCGACAGCGGTCTTCAGGTCGACGTCATGCCCAAGGAGCACACCATTGCCGCGATGATCGAGGCGATCGTCGTCTCCCATGGAGCGGTTGGCTAACGGGGGTGTCTGCTTTCGGGGGAGCCGACCGGTTGGTGACGGTCACCCCGCCGCAGCGACAGAGCCCGGTGCGGCCGACCTTGCTGAGGAGGCAATCCGCTGCCGGGCCTGCGGCCAGGTGGTCACCGGGCATGAACAGCGCCTTGATGTGGGCGGTTCGCAGGTGCACACCTTTTTCAATCCGGCCGGCATTGTCTTCGAATTAGGCTGCTTTCGGCGAGCTCCCGGTTGTACCGCCAGCGGACCGATGTCCGCCGAGTTTACCTGGTTTCCCGACCATCTCTGGCAAATCGTTCTCTGCAGGAATTGCCGCACGCATCTCGGCTGGCACTTCATCTCGGCGGAGGACTCTTTTTTCGGGTTGATCCTTGCCCGTCTTTTGTTGTGATTCGGCTGGGGATATTCCCCGCCGTCTCCTCTATCTCAACTGTTCTTGATCAGGTCAAGTAACTCGTCGGAGCTCATTTTGGCGCTGACATCGCTGCCATCGAGGAGACTGCCGGCCAAGTCGCGTTTTTCCTGGTGCAGCTTGACGATCTTTTCCTCCACCGTGCCCTTGCAGACCAGCCGGTAGATGGTCACCGGCCGCGTCTGGCCAATGCGGTAGGCGCGGTCGGAAGCCTGATCCTCAACCGCCGGATTCCACCACGGGTCCATGTGGATGACGTAGTCGGCAGCGGTAAGGTTGAGGCCGAGGCCGCCGGCCTTGAGACTGATCAGGAAGAGGTCTCCATGGCCGGACTGGAAGGCGTCGACACTCAACTTGCGCTGTTTGCTGGGGGTGGAGCCGTCGAGGTATTGGTAGCTGATGGCCTGTTTATGGAGATAGTTGCGGATCAAGGTCAGGTGGCCGATGAATTGGCTGAAGACCAGGGCCTTGTGACCGCTCGCTAGTAGCTCTTCGACAATCGAGGCGAAGATGCGCAGTTTGGCGCTCTCGGCACTGCTGTTGGGATCGATCAGCCGTGGATGGCAGCAGGCCTGGCGCAGGCGCATGATCTCGGTGAGAATGCGCAGGTGACGGCCCTTTTTGTCGTCGGTGTTCTCCAGGCTGTCAATGGCGTTTTGCCGCAAGGCCTCGTAGAACACCGCCTCCTCTGGGCTCATTTCCACTTCAAGAGTGACCTCGGTGCGCAGCGGCAGCTCTTCCAGCACCTGGGACTTGATGCGCCGCAGGATGAAGGGACGGATGAGTTTCTTTAGTTGCAGCTTGGCCTCGCGGTCGTGGAAGCGCTCGATGGGAATGGCGAAGCGTTCGTTGAAGCTGTTGAGACTGCCGAGCAGGCCGGGATTGATGAAGTTGAAGAGGTTCCACAGCTCGCCTAAGTGGTTTTCGATCGGCGTGCCGGTGGTGATCAGTTTGAATTTGGCATTGAGCGCCATGGCCGCTTGCGACCTTTTGGTGGTGGAGTTCTTGATCGCCTGGGCTTCGTCGAGGATGATCGCCTGCCACTGCACCGAGGAGAGCAGTTCGTGCTCCTGCTGCAGCAGGGTGTAGGTGGTGATCAGCAGGTCGAACTTACCAAGAGTGCGAATGCTTTTTTCCCGGTCGCGACCGGTGAAGAACTTGACATTGATGGTCGGGGTGAAGCGCAGCACCTCCGTCTGCCAGTTGGAGGAGACCGAGGTCGGGGCGACCACCAGCGATGGCCCGTGCGTTGCCAGCTTGAGGACGACCGCCAGGGATTGCAAGGTCTTGCCGAGGCCCATGTCGTCGGCCAGGCAGCCACCCACGCCCCAGTGGGCCAGGCGGGCCAGCCACTCGTAGCCCTCGCGCTGATAGACGCGCAGCTCGGCACGCAGCGTCGAGGGAAGCTCCGGGATGAAATTCTGTGCGTGGCGCCCCCTCTCCAGAACCCTGTTCCAGCCACTGTCTCTCTCGGTGGCAACCTGATTGGTGAGCTTTTCCAACTGCGTCGCGGCGAGCGGGTGGAACAGCAGCTCGTTGTCTTTGCCGCCGCCATCGTCGGCAAAGAGGTTGAGTTCCTCAAGGCGCTTGCGGAACTCCTGGGTCAAGGCGATGAATTGGCCGTCGTTGATTTCAACAAATCGGCCCGGGCTTTTGCCAAGCTTGGCGAGCAGCTCCTTGAGATCGATCACCTGGCCCTGGTCGAGGGTGAGCTTGCCGCTCAGGGAAAACCACTCCTGGGCGTTGGTGCGGATCTTCAGGTTGAGGTTGCGGTATCCCACCTTCTGGGTGATGGTGAGCTTTTCGCCCTCGGGCCACTCAATTACCACCTTGTCGCGGATCGATTGCAGCTCCATCAGGGTTTGCAGACAGTCGTCGGGGTCGAGGAGGTGCCATTCGCGATCGTTTTCCTGCTCCATGTCCATGGCCAGATCAAGCATCGGGCACAGTTCCTCGATATCTCTGGCCTTCTCCTCCTCCACGGCGAGGTTGCGGCGGGTCTGCAGGCGGCGCCCGTTGACCTCGGCCATGATATTTTCCACCCCCTGGCCTGGCTTCAGATAGTGTCCTCCCTCGACAAAGGGCTTAACGAACATCTCCAGGCGAAAGCCGGTGCCGTAGGGGATGAGGTGCATGTAGATGGTGGAGTCGGCCTCGACAAAGGTTATGCCGCTGGCGCGGCGGCTGCTGTCGGCGGCAATGGCCGAGTGCACGGTCATGAACGAGGAAATGTTGCCGATGGCGGTCAAGACTTTCTCGCTGGCCGATTTCGGCACGGTGATGCCGTTCTTGCCGGTGATCTGGGCAATGCGCCGGTGGTTGTCGTTGATGCTGATGATTTTCACGCGGGTCGGGGTTTCCCGCAGGCAGTTGATGTTGTCACCGGTGATCGGATGGGCAAAGCAGATGTGAAGAGCCTCGCCTCGCTCCTCCACCAGCAACTCCGGTTCGCCGGCGACGAATTCCACCGGGGTGTTGGCTGAGGCGGCCAGAAAGAGGTGGGGGTGGCCGATCATCTGCGGCAGAGCGCGCTCTATGGGCAGGATAAAGGAGACGTTCTGGGTTTCCGGGGGTTCCACCTTCTTGATTTCCGCGCAGATGCGCCGGTCCTGGCTGGAAAGGTAGGGGAGTGCCCCACCTTGGTAGAGGCGGGCCAGAGAAATCGGTCGACCCTTGCTCCAGCGCCCGTCGTCGCCCTGCTTCTGCTCGCGTGGGATGACTTCGACGTTCTTGCCCTGGAAAGCGACCATCCAGATGAGTCGCGTCTGGCTGCGGGAAGGGTCGATGTCCTGAGAGGTGGCAATGATCAGGGCGTCCAAAGCGCGCCGCCAGGGCTCCTCAGGTTCGAGCAAGGGCAGCAGGGCAATGATGCCGGTTTCATTGCCAAGGGCATGAAAGGTGGCGCCGTAATCGCTGTTGTCATGGTGAACAGCGGCAAGCAATTCGGCAAGCAGCTGGGTGAAGAGTCGGAATCGGCTGTTGCGGCTCTGGTGATAGAAATGCTCGATCACGGCAAGCGTCTCGGCGTCGATGGCGCTGTTGAGCCAATACTGGCAGAACCCGGCAAAGATCACAGTCAAAGCCGGCCACCGCAGTTTATCGGAGAGGTTGGGCAACTCTCCCGGCGAGGCCTTGGTGAGGTGCGAAGCGATGATCTGGGCGAGAAAGGTATACACTTGGTTTTCTGGAGCAGTGGGAAACTGTACCAGGGCAGTGCTAATGCCGTCGGCGATGGAGGCTTTTTCCTCCTTGGAGGAGCCGTTGAGCCGGGCGAGGATATAGAAGATACCGGCTGGTCCGAACAGGGCGACTTTCTCCCCTTTGCCGAGAGGGCGCAGAAACTCAAGGTCCTCGTCAAAGGCGGCGAGTCCTGCGGGCTTGTCG
>CAYSON010000102.1:0-4465 GCA_964432635.1 uncultured Desulfopila sp. | reverse complement strand
CCTTGCGCCCAGGTCCCTTTGAAGGCATCCTCGCCTTCACCAATCAAGGTCGCGGCGTCTTCGAGCCGGCCGCGGTAAAGCAATTCATTAAAGAGCAGCCGCTTAAAGGGCAGCCGCTCGTCGTCACCAAGGAAGGCGAATTCGGCGTCGTTGCCGAGAAAGGCGAAGATCTCGGGGAAGTCGACCAGGTTCTCGCTGCCGTAGCGGAGGACGCTATCAAGAAGATAGAATTGAAAGGAGGCGGAAAGGCTCTGAAACCACTGGTGGTCGAAGGGCTTGGTCATGATGCGTACCGCTGGTGGCGGGTCGGCGGCGAGATCGCGACACTGAGCGGAGATGAATTCTGAGGCGTCGTCGATGAGATGAAATTGCTGGGTGTAGATGCCGATGCGCATCTCGCGCATGCCGCGCCAGCAGCGGGTGGCCCATTTGCCGTAATAGTAGGACACCGGAGCCTCAGCCTGGATGACCTCGGCCCAGGAGGAAAAATTGCCGGCGGCGACCGCCGCTTTGCTGAGGCTCTCAACCAGGTCGGGATGACATTGGCGCTCTTTGGTGATCACCCCCAGTTGCATGAATTTGTTAATATAATGGGCAAGATTGGCGGCAGTCGGCTTGTTGCCGCGAGGATTTCTAATATCAAGCCGGCGCAGGCAATTGATGATCAGGGTGGTGTGGGCCGGTTCATAGACGATGGAGAGAAACTGGAGGAGTGCCTGTTCGAAAGAGGTAAGTTTTTGGTATTGGTCGAGAAGGCGGGTGGTTTCCATTCGTGGTTTCGTTCCTGGGCGTGACGTTGAAGGCGCCAGCGGGGGTTGTCGGGCAGAGGGCCAAAGAGAACCAGTCAATATAGCATTGAAATCGGCCCTTGAGAACCAAAAACTGTGACTTGGCCGGATTGAGAAGCCGAGCGGTCAAGACGTCCTGGCTGCTTGTTGCTTTACGAGGCCGGTTTTCAGGTTTTTCTTGAAAACGGCGGAGAACACGATATCCTTGCCTCAGGGAACCCGAAAAAATTGTCCATTCGGCAGGGGGTTGGTGGTATCGATCGGGTTTAGGGGATCCCTCGGCCTATTGGTTTGATGGTGCGGCGTGAAGCGCTCTTCCCGCCGCCAGACCCACCGCAGTGTGGAGGCGTTGATGCAGGTATTCGGCTATATTTTTCTCGCACGGGACTGGAGTCATGCGCTGGAGGCTGCGGCGCAGCAAGAGGCCATTTCCGCTTATGGCCGGGAACTCGGGCTGCCGTTGGTGCAGTTCGTCGTCGAAGAAGACGGCGCCCTAGGACAGCCCTTTAGGGTCCGCCCGGTGGCGGCGGAGCTGTTGCAACGGCTTGCCGCCGGCGATACCCTGCTGGTAATGAAGGCCTCGTCGATACTCGCTTCGGCCACTGAGGGTGACCGATTGCTCCAGCAACTCCGGGATGCCAGTGTTGCTCTGCACTGCCTCGATCTCGGCGGCAACGTCAGCCTGCCGGAAAAGCGGCGCCTGCAGATCTTCGAAGGACCGGCAGCTCTGGTAGGGAAACTCCTTGCCGCCCTCGCCGTTTGCGAAAATGGTGGCCATGGTCGGGCGATGCACACCACCAAGGGGCACAGCAAGAAACTCGAGAAATACACAAGTGGGCCGGTGCCTTTCGGTTGGCAGGTTGATGGCGACGGCTACCTTGTGTTGCACCCGGACCAGCAGCACATCATCGAGGCAATGGCTGTCTTGCGCCGTGATCGCTGCTCCTATCGGGAGATTTCCCGTAAACTGCAGCAGGAATACGGAGTGCGAATGTCGCATGAAGGGGTGCGCCGCTTGTGCAAAGGCGGCGGGTAAAAAGGCAAGGACCAGAGCAACTGGCCGGTGGTGGCAGTGGATGCCGCGGGATAGGCGGCATCCGGGGTGGAATGTTTTGAGTGAAGACCGCTGGGGGCAAAGCCTTTCTGTGCCAGCGGCCAGCCCGCCCTAAAGATTTTGGTGTTTGGTTATCTTTGCCCCGACTTCCATGCGACGCAGCCAAGCGGCCAGCAGTTGCTGTTGTTTGTAGCGCTGCAGCGTCTCACGGTAGAGCTTCTTCTCTTCAGCGTCGTCCGGCAATTTGGGGATTTCCCGTTTGAGAAAATTGTAGACGTAGAAATCGTCGCCGGAACGACCTGGGGCTTCCGGTACGGGGATGGAAGTGGAGAGGAGAAAGGCGTTCGGCAGCAAGGCGGCGGGGAACTCACCTTTCTGCTCGTCAGCGAATTGGGCGAGAAGGCCGGACTCCTTGACCACCAGTTCCTTCTCCTTGGCGGCCTCGGCGAAACTCTTCCCTCCCTTGACGGTGCTCAAAACCTCCTTGGCCAGCGCTTCAGCCATTTCCGTCGCCTTGACCTTGCGGTAGTCGGCGGTGGCGGCACCCTTCACTGCCTCCAGGGGTGGTACTTGCGGTTCCTTCCGATCCTCGGCAAAGGCAATCAGGTATCCCGATTGTCCCTTGATCAGCGAGCTGAGTTCGCCCTTGTTTAGCTCAAAGACCTTGTCGAGGAACTGGCGGTCATCTTTGAGTTCTGCCACTGCGGTGGTCTTGCTGAAGAAGTCAGTGGCAGTGAGGACAGTGTCGGGGTGAGCTTCTCGGTATTTTTCGAGGTTGCCGGCGGCAATGATCTTCTCGTAGGCCTCATTGGCCAGTTGGAAGGTCAGATTCTCCGCCTCTTTACGGCGCAGGGTGGCGGTGATGGTGTCGCGCACCTGCTCAAGACTCTCTGTGCTGGCAGCTTTTATTTCCTCAAGTTTGATGATGTGGTAACCGAACGGGGTTTGCACCACCTCGCTCACTCCCCCCGGTTGCATGGAAAAGACCGCCTGGTCGAAGGCCGTCACCATCTGACCTTTGGGAAAAAAGCCAAGGTCGCCGCCGGTGGTCCTAGAGGCATCTTCGGAATACTCCTTGGCCAAGGCGCTGAATTCGCCGCCTTTCCTGGCCAGTTTCACAACCTCCGCGGCTTTCTCGGCCTTGGCTTTGTGGACCTCCGGGGATTCCTTTTCGTCAGCCTTGAGCAGGATGTGGCGGGCGCGGCGCTGTTCAGGAACTTGGAAGTTGCGCTGATGGGTGTTGTAGTATTCTTCAATCTTTGGGGGGTCAATGGTCACCTTGTTGGCGATGGCGGAGAAGGTGAAGATGGTGTACTTCAGTTTCACCTGCGGTTCGCTCTTGTAGTTGTCCTTGGCCGTTTCGAACCAGGTAGCCAGAGCTGCGTCGTCAACGGTGATTCGAGAGAGATAGTCGCTGGGGCTGATTTTGGCGAAGGCGATTGCCACCTTTTCATTGCGGCGGCTGTAAATGTCGGCGATCTCCTGATCGGTGGCGATGGAGGAAAACCCGGTGATGCGCTGCACTGCCGCCTCGGAGAGGTGGTCGAGGCGAATCGATTGTTCGAATTTGGCCAGGGCCATCTTGTTGGCGGCGAGGATGCTTTTGTACTTGTCGATGCTGAAGGAGCCGAGATCCTGAAACTGGGGCATCTCTTCGATGAGTCTACGGATCTCCTCGCCGCTGACGACGATGCCCATGGCCGCCGCTCCCTGGCGCAGCAGGGCGGTTTGTACTATCTGATTGATCACCTGTTGCTTAAGACCAAAGCTCTCGGCCAGACCTTTGGGGACGTTGCCACCAAACTGGGCGCCCATTTGCTGGTAGGCGCGATCGTAGGCCTGCTGCAAATGCTGGAAGGAGATTTCTTCGCCATTGACGACGATGGCCGCCTGGTTGTTGTTACCGATATTGGTGCCAACCCCCCAAAAGATGAAGACCAGGGCGATGATAACAACGATTGCCTGAATAAAGGGTGATTGAGCCTTTTTACGGAGTATCTGCAGCATGAAGAGGTCTATGGGTGGGAATTGATAAAAACCGGCAAGGGACGGCAAGGACAAAGTCCGGGCATGTCCTCGGGAAACCGGCGGTTTGGTCGATAACAGATCGATTTACCCTTTCTGTTGTCCTCCTGCAAGGAAAAATCGGCCGATCTCAAGCCTCGGCGTCGGCCAAGTGGCCTTCACGCGGGGACCTGCGACAAGGGGAATTTCGCGTTAGGTGAGGTCTGCGCCGGTGTTTTCCATGCCAAGGCGGAAAGTCGGTGGAGGCGGCGGAAAATGTTCGGATACTGTGTCTATTATGACGATAACAAATTGAAAAAATGAATAAATTACAGATTGCAGAAGGTTGCGGAAATGATTCGGCAATCGCTTGACAAATCGACTTCCCTATAGTAATAACACCATTCAGTTTTTACTTAGACAACGCAACGGCGCAAGCCAAACACTAATATTCAGAGGAGGTTGCAATGCCCACAATAACTCACAATGGAAAAAGCTTCGAAGCCGACGAGGATGGATTCCTGCTCAAAGGCGACGATTGGAATGCCGACTGGGTTGACTATGTCAAAGCCAGCGAAGGTATCTCCGAGATGACCGACGAGCACAACAAAGTCATTGA
>CAYSON010000101.1:3944-9189 GCA_964432635.1 uncultured Desulfopila sp. | reverse complement strand
CTGCTTGTTGTTGAGGGACGCAGGGATGTCACCGTTGACGATGCGCTGGGCCAGCCCCTCGGCGATGGCGGTTTTGCCCACCCCCGACTCTCCGATGAGGATCGGGTTGTTCTTGGTGCGTCGCGACAGCACCTGAATGATGCGGCGGACCTCCTCGTCGCGGCCGATTACCGGGTCAATCTTTCCCTGGCGTGCCAGCTGTGTGAGGTTACGACCATACTTTTCCAAGGCCTGGTACTTTTCCTCGGGGTATTGGTCGGAAACGCGGTGGCTGCCGCGCAGGGTCGACAGCGCCTGGAGAAAGTCCTTTTCGTGAACGGAGCGGGCCTGCAGGGCCTTGCAGACGTCGCTGTCGGGGTTCTTCAATATCGCCAGGAAGAGGTGTTCCTGGCTGACATAGTCGTCCTGCATCTGCTTGGCAACGGAGAAGGCGTCGTCAAGAACCTTCTTGAGCTGCCGGGAGGCGTAATGTTGCGAGGCCTGTCCGGAGACTTTGGGGATTCGGCCGAGAAGAGCGTTGAGGTCAGCCAGCACCATGGCTGGATCAACCCCCATTTTCTTCAGCACCGGAACAACGATGCCGTCCGGCTGGGTGACAATGGCCTTAGCCAGGTGGGCCACCTGAATTTCTTGGTGACCTTGGTCTTCCGCCAATCGCTGCGCGGTTTGCACCGCTTCCTGGGATTTCAAGGTGAATTTGTCGAACTGCATCTGCTTTCCTCGCTCTATTCTATGGTGGGATGGTGGGCTGGCGCCTGGCGCCGCCTGCTCATGTTTATTATACCCTAAGGTGTGCGAGGAGCAGAGTCAAGAATTTGACACAGGGAAAAACACAAAAAGCGACCCATGAGACATGGATCGCTTTTGTATTTTTCCACATATTTACTGCTTAGAAAGTAAAGGAAGCAAATGCCTGTGGAAAAACCTCGGTAAATATGGGTGGCCTTAACCGCAGGATCCGGAACCGCAGGATCCAGAGCTGCAACCGCCGCTGCCGCCGGAACTGATCGGCCTGACCGAGGTGATACCGAAGCCCGAGCGTGGCCCAGCATCTACATAGTCAACGGTAATGCCGCCGGTGGTGGCAAGTAGACTTTTTTCCACCAGAAATTTTAGTGAATCGTTTTCGAAAATTGAGTCGCTGTCTTTTGGCTCATCCAGAGCCAATCCCAGAGAGGGGCCGGCTCAGCCACCCTGCATCAGGGCAACCCGCAGGGCCGAATCGATATTGTTCGCCTGCATGTATTCTTTGAGTTTTGCAACAGCTAATCCTGTTACATTCAGTTCAGACATGAAAAAGCCTCCTTTAAGTGTGTTTCCATTCTCTTTCTCGTGCCGCCGTACGTTCACCACGGCCTGGAAAGCCGTCCATGCTGGGAAAATAAGCCGGGCTGCACCAATAGTCAATCGGCAAAGGAGGCAAAATTGCAAACGAACTCTTGCGATCAACTGTCGTATCGCTGATAATAGAGCTAGGCAATCTCGGGCTTGGTCGCTTTTTGCGGCCGGCGGTATATCGATGGATTTTTCTCAGAGGCATTTGAAACGACATGAAAAAGATCATTATTTCCACCGGCGGCTGGGATGCTCCTGGTCTCAGCGCGGTCATCTATGCGTTTGTGCACACCTCCTATAAAAAATGCTGGGAGGTGTACGTCAGCAAGAACGGCTATGGCGGCTTTCTCGATATCGACGACATGGTTCGCCTGACTCCGCGCGATGTCGAGGGCATCTACTCCACCGGCGGCACCATTCTCGGCTCGACCAACAAGGGCAATCCCTTTGCCAAACCTGTCGAAAATTTGGCGGGTGAAGTGCAGATTCTTGATGTATCGGATAAAATACTTAAAAATTTCAACCGCATGGGGTTTGACTGCCATATCGCCATCGGCGGTGACGGTAGTCTCGATATCGCCCATCGCTTTTCGCTTAAAGGGATGCCGGTGATCGGCGTGCCGAAGACCATCGATAACGACCTCGAGGAGACCGATCGCACCTTCGGTTTCGATACCGCCGTCTCCACCGCCACCGAGGCCCTTGATAAGCTCCATTCCACCGCCAAGTCCCACAACCGCGTTATGGTGGTGGAGGTAATGGGACGAGATTCCGGGTGGATCGCCCTCTACTCCGGAATTTCCGGGGGCGCCGACGTCATTCTTATCCCGGAGATTCCCTTCGATATGGAGGTCGTCTGCCGGAAGATCGCCGACAATGAGCTGCGCGATAAACTATATTCCATCGTCGTCGTCGCCGAAGGGGCGGTGACCATTGACGGCAAGGTGTTCAACAAGGGCAAGGGAGAGCTGGGCCGGGAGGAGGTCATCCTTGGCGGAGTGGGGGAATGGGTTGCCGGGGAGATTCGCAAGCGTACCGAAAAAGACACCAGGTCCCTGGTTCTTGGCCATCTGCAGCGCGGCGGCTCGCCAACCACCTTCGATCGCCTGCTGGCGCTGCGTTTTGGCGCCGCGGCCGTAGGTTTGATCGAAAAGAAGATTTTTGGTCACATGGTGGCACTCAAGAATTCGGTAATGGTGCCGGTGCCCATTGCCGAGGCCATCAAACGGCGCAAGAAGGTGGGCCTCGATAATGATAAAATAACCACCGCCCGGGATATCGGTATCTGTCTTGGCGATAGCGAAACTCTGCCCGCCTGAACTTCCTCGCCAATGGGCAAGTACAATGCTTTTGCCGAGGCCTACCGCCTCTTGCATGACCACTTCGGACCACAGCAGTGGTGGCCGGCGGAAACTCCCTTCGAGGTCATGGTGGGGGCGGTTCTCACCCAAAACACCAGCTGGGATAATGTCCGCAAGGCCATTGCCGAGCTCAAGACCAATGGTTTGCTGACCTTCGAGACGCTGTCAGGCTGTTCCGCCGCTGAGATTGCCCCGCACATTCGCGCCTCCGGCTATTTCAACCTCAAAGCGCAACGCTTGAGAAATCTGTTTGATCTCATCGTCAGCGAATATCAGTGCGATCTCAAAGCCTTTCTGGACGATGATCTCGCGCAGTCCCGTTCCCGACTGCTCGCGGTCAAGGGAATCGGGCCGGAGACTGCCGATTCGATCCTGCTCTACGCCTGCAACCAGCCGGTGTTTGTGGTAGATATGTACACCCACCGCGTCTTCAGTCGTCACAACCTTCTGCCGGAAGAATGCGATTACCACACCATGCAAGACACCTTTGTCGCCCACCTTCCTCGGGAAACACAATTGTACAACGAGTTTCACGCCCTCATCGTTCGTGTCGCCACCACCTACAGTAAAAAAAACAAGCCCCTGTGCGGACAGTGTCCGCTCCAGGGGCTTAATCTGTAGGTTTGCCGCTTATTGCTACGATTTGATGTCGAGAAGTGTGCCCGCCATCCGGTCGACCGTCTCGATGGTTTTGAGGTTGGCTTTGTAGAACTGGCTGTTCAGCATCATTTCGGGCAATTCCGAGCTTAGTTCGACATTGGAGAGTTCGACCACCTCCGTACTCATTCCGGTTTCTTCAAACACCATGGCGCCCGGGGCTTCGACCTTGTCCACCGAGGCCTTGACTCCCTGCGGAGCGGTTTCCGCGAGGGTTACCCGTGTTTTTTTGAAGCCTTCGCTGTTGGCGTTGGCAATGTTGTTGGCGTTTGAGTGAATCTTGGTGCCGAAGGCCTGTAAACCACTCAGCGCCGCCTGGTAGGCTGCGTTCATCATCTTCTCCTAGGAACAAGGAATCTTGTCAAGATTCCTGAGCAAAAAGCATGCCGGAGGGGCTGAGGTGAGTTTTGTTTTGGAAAACATACAATATCAATATGTTAAAAAATATCAGGTCTGATCGTGGTCTTACGTTCTCCGTTTCGTGGAGCGTCGTTAGCCCCTTTGGTAATTACAATTACCAAAGGGGACGAGCCTCCCTGCCGGTGAGGCCGTTGACAATCTCTTCCAGGTAATCGACGGTCTCCTCCTCGCTGTATTCCGCCTTGAGCAGGGCCTTTTTGTAGCGCTCGAGAACTTCTCGGGATTTCAGGGGATTGTTGTTGCGGCAATGGAATTGGTACAGCAGTCCGGTCAACCGCTCCTCGCGATAGTTGCGCAGCAGAATCCGCTCAACCACGGCGATAGCCTCCTCCAGGCGTTGCGAGCGGGCCAGGCTGGTGGCCAAGGTCATGCCGACCTCGACGAGGAGTTCGTTAAGGGAGTCGTTGAAAGCGAGCACCTGTTCGCTGCGGAAGGTGTCGTCGGGCATGCTCCCTTTCCACAGAGACAGGGCGGTGCGAAAAGAATTGTGGGCCTGCAGCCAATCGCCGTTTTTGCTGTGGACCAGGCCGGTGCGGGCGGCTTCGAGAAACTGCATAGCGTCGATCTGGCAATTGGTAAGACAAAGAATACCTTTCTGAATGAAGAGATAGTCCTTGACCGAGGTTGGCAGGTGTGGCGTGAGAAGTTGCCGCAATCGAGTCAACAGGGTGTCGAAGCTTTTTCGGGCATTGGCCGGCGGACTTTCCGGCCAGAGCTCAAGGAGGATCTTGTCCTGGGGAATTCGTTGCCCCTTGGCGGTTACCAGCAGGCCGAGGATCTCCCGTTGGAAATGTGTGAGATCCTTGGCATGGAAGAGAACTTTGCCGGCGATGCTGATTTCAAAATGGTCAAGAAGGGTGAAATTCAGTAAGGGTATCGGTTCGCCGCTATCAGAGAAATTTACCTGTAAACGAGCTCGGGCAAGGGTTTGTGCAAAGCTCCTGTCGATATCGCGTTTCACCGCCAACGACAACAACTGCCGCATCATTTTCGGCTCCCAGGTCCAAAAATGGTTGTAACCGTTGATTTTCATCAGCGACAGGCCGGTTTCGAGTGGATCAATCGCCGCCTCCTCGCCTTGCCCAGCCAGCTTGCAGAAGGCGAGGTTGAACAGGGCGGATATGGTGAGATAGGTGGAAGGTATCTTCTGGGCGATGGACACGCCTTTTTCGAGAGAGGCACTGGCCTCGTCCCAACAGTTTAGGCGGGTGTAGACGGCGCCGGCGATGATGGCGTTGAAGGCGATATAGAACAGGCCTCCGCAGTTGCTACGTAAGCGCAGCGATTCAGCGATTTTTTGGGAGGCGTCTGCGCTATAGCCGGAAAGGGCGAGGCCGAAGGCTTGCCATTGCAGGATCTGGCTGTGCATGTGGTCGGTGGCGGCGGTCGAGGTGATGCCCCAGCCTTTGTCGAGCAACTGCAGGGCCTCGTCGGTGCGCCCGAGGGAGAAGAGGTTGCTGGCACCCCACACG
>CAYSON010000101.1:0-3934 GCA_964432635.1 uncultured Desulfopila sp. | reverse complement strand
GGCGGCCACCGTTTGGTCGATCGCCTGATGATTAATTGAAGCTTGCAGGGCGAGTTTCTGGGTGTAAAAATTCTGGTGGTCACCGATCATCGATAAATGGCAGAGATTCATGATCCGCATGGTCAAGCGGTTCGATTCGCCGACCAGAGGATCGTTGAAGAGGGAGAAACAGATCTCCCCCTCGCGCAGATATTTGGCACGATTTCCGCTGAGTAGTTCGATATACCCTTGAATAAAGCGGGTCGAGGCGATGAAGTTGCGGATATCGTGGCGGGTGGCGAGCGAGGTGGCCATCTGGATGTAATGGCGGGCCTTGTCCATCTCTCCGTTGAAGAAGCAGTAGCCCGAGGCCAGGTTGCGGCAGGCCATGACCACGATCGGCATGGGCAGGGAGGCCATGTGTTTTTCGAGCAAGGCCTCGGTGCGGGGCAGCAGCTGCGAGCCCTCGATGTAGCGCCCGGAAATGACGAAATGGTAATAAATGGTCTGTGACAGGGCGATCAGTTCCCCGATTACTTCACCTCTTTCCTGAAAATGCGGGCGAACCCGATCAAAATAGGGGAGGGTGGTTTGCGGAGCGAAGTCGATGCGCAGCAGGCCGGCATAGAGGGTGAGCCAGTCGTGGTTGTGCAGGATCTCCTCGGGGATGGTTTGCAACAGAGAGAGAATGGTGATGGTTCTGTTCTTGGCGATAAGACTCATCCCCTGGTCCTTGAGGATGTTTTCCATGGTCTGGTAGTCGCCGGCGTTCTTGTAGCAGGTGAGGGCTTTTTCGGTGAGGTCGCGAGCCAGGTAATAGTGCGCTTCGCGGCGGTGGATATCGGCAATTTCTTCGCGGTTAAGGGCCTCCCGCCCTCGTTGCTGGAGAAATTCCTGGAAGAAATGGTGAAAACGAAAGACCTGGCTGACATCGTCGAGTTTGTAGATAAAGAAGTTTTCCCCTGCCATTTTCGCAAGCTGGCCGCCGAAATCAGCGATAGCGGAGATGTCTTGCGCCAAATCGCTGGGCATTTCCTGAAGAAAGGAAAGCCGGAGAAAAGCCAGGTGGTAGGATTCAGGGATGCGGTTGAAGATTTCGTCCTTGAAGTAGTCGAGGAGATGGCCGGTTGGCGACACTGCGGGGATCGCCGCCGCCCCGGGGTGCTGCCAAAACCGGCTCCGTCCGGAGATAGGATGGCTGGCGAGAATGATGCCCATGATCCAGCCATTGGTGATGCGCAGGATCTCCCCCGCCTCCTGACGGCTGATATCCTTTTTCAGGACGGTATGGAAGAGGTTCTCGATGTCTTCCTTGTTGAGCGCCAGGTCGGCGGTGTTGAGGTAGGCGATGGTACTGCCGTTTCGAATGGTCTTTCCTTTTATTTCAATGGGGTGCCTGCTGATAAAGATGAAATGCACCTTGGGTGGTGAGGTGTCGACAAGATGCTCGAGGAGGCTGATGGCCAAGGTGCCGAAACTGATCAGGTGCAGGTCATCGAAGACCAGGTAGATGTCGCGGGTGAGGAAGGTTTCCAAATCGTGCAGGAGGAGGTTGGCGCAGCGCACGATATCAAGAGGGCCGACACTGCCTGCTGCAAGAATGCTGGACAATTGCGGTGAAGTGAAGCCGGGGAGATGGGTGGTTAGATTTTCCAGGAGTGCTGCGAGCAGCATGAACGGGTCGGCATCCTCGGGACCCACTTGATACCAGAGGGAGGGACTGTCGATGACATGGAGAAACTGTCCGGCCAAAGTGGTTTTTCCCTGGCCGGCCTGTGCCTCGATAATGATAACCTTTTTGTTATGATGCTGGTCGGGGAACTTCTCTTTGAGCAGATTGGCCCTGAACAGGGCCTGGGAGTGATCAACGAGGGGGGCGTAAAATTTGTTGGAGGGTATGGCCGATGCCGTAAAGGTCGCTTCCTGTGTCATGGCTCACCGAGGTTTGTGCCGCTATGGCGTTTCTCTGAGAGTAAGAACTTTTTACACACCGTGCGGACGATGTTGGCATCCTTGGAGGTGAGCTCCATTCGTCCGAAGAAACGGCGGAGGTTTGTCATCCAGTAGATATGGCTTTTTTCATTGAGGAAATCAATGGCATAAAGACTTTCTTCAAGATATTGGTACATCCCTTCCAGCTCGTGGCTATTGGCAAGTTGACTTGCCGCCGTCATTTCCTTGTTGGTGCAGACAATGCCATAATACAATTCATAACAATGAATGGCAACGGCCTGGGCGAGGTTGAGGGAAGAAAAGTCGGCGGTAGGAATGGCCGAGGCCATGTGACAATATTTCAGCTCGTCATTGGTCAGGCCGGTGTCCTCCGGGCCGAAGAGGACGGCGACACGGTTCTTGGCCAGGTAGGGCCCAAGGGTCTCTGCCAGACGCCGCGGGTTGGTTTCAACCATGCGCAATCGCCCTCTTCTCGCGGTGGTTCCGACGATGAGCGAAAAATCTGCCAGGGCCTCCTCTATGGTTGCGTACCTTTCTATCCTGTCGAGCAGGTGGGCGGCGTTGTGGGTGGCGGTTTTGGCCATGATTTCCCGTTCGGGGAGCTGATCGCCGACCAGAAGCAGCCGGGTGATGCCCATGTTCAGGGCGATTCGCGCCGCAGCGCCAATATTTTCCGGATTTTTCGGGCGGACCAAAACGATGGCGAGATTGGCAAGAGTCGATGGATGGTTCATGATTCCGGGCGGGGTGTTGTTCTGATGCCAAAAGGGCAGGTTGCCAGCTTTCGGGTGGTTACCGAGTGGACACCGGTTGGAGTGTCTCGTCGGGGACGAAATTGAGGCGCCGCCCGAGGATATCCACGGATTCCAGGGTAACCTGGAGCGGGTCGCCAATACGGTAGACTTTGCCGGAGATCTCGCCGAAAAGGCGATGATTTTTGGCGTCGAGGAGAAAATAATCGCCGCCGAGACGATCGACGGCGATCGAGCCGCTCAGGCAGTGTTCAGGAATGACCAGAAAAAGCGCGGTGTCGCTGACTCCGGAAACAATGGCCGAAAACCTCCCGCCAACACGATCACGCATAAAACGCAACTTAAGTCGCTCTTCCATGTCCCTTTCCGCCTGAATTGCCGTTCTTTCGCGGGCGGAGAGAAAGGTTCCGGCCTCGTCGAGGGAGCCCACAGACTGGCTGTCTTGATCTTCTTGACGATTTTCGAGCATAGCCAGCAGGGCGCGATGGACGAGCAGGTCGGGATAGCGCCTGATCGGCGAGGTGAAATGGGTGTAAAGGGGAGCGGCAAGGCCAAAATGGCCAACATTGCCAGGGCGGTACTGCGCCTGTTTCATCGAGCGCAGCAGCAGGTTGTGGATGAGATACTCATGCCTGCTGTCCCTGGCCATCTCTAGAGCGCCGGCGTACCAGGCAGGGCTCTGCTCGGGCGGTGGCAGAGAAAGGCCGAGGGTAGTGGCAAAAGTGAAAAATTCCTCGCTTTTTTCGGGTTCCGGCTGTTCGTGGATACGAAAAAGGATGGCGCGGTGTTGTTCCGTCGCCAGAGATGCCACCGCTTCGTTGGCGGCGAGCATGAACTCCTCGATCATCTGATGGGCGAAGTTTCGTTCTATCTTGCTGATATTTTTGACGTCTCCCCTATCATCGAGGGCGAATTCCGCCTCCAGCAGGTTGAAGTCGAGGGAGCCGCGCTGCTTTCGTTGATGTTGTAAGGCCTTGGCGAGTTCAGCCGCCCATTTCAGGGGGGTCAGCAAAGCGTGGTGGCGCTGGCGCAGATCGGGGTCGTGATCGACGACGATTTTGGCGACATCGTCATAGGTAAAACGTTTCCGGCTGCGAATGAGGGAGCGGCAGAAGCGCTTTTTGCGGAGATTTCCGGTACGGTCGAAGTCAAGGACTGCCGAAAGGGTTGGGCGATCCGCGGCCTGCACCAGGCTGCACAGGTCGTTGGAGAGGCGTTCCGGCAGCATCGGAATGACCCGTCCGGGGAAA
>CAYSON010000100.1:0-9217 GCA_964432635.1 uncultured Desulfopila sp. | reverse complement strand
CCTCCGCCCTCGGCGCCAACGCCCTGATGATGGGCGTGCCGGCACTATTCTGCGGTCTGCTCTTTCAGCTGTTACGAGGCACCACGCTCGTTCGGCACACCATTGCCGGGGCCATTTGCGGCGGTCTCGGCACCCTCTTGGCCGCCATGGTTCTGGCTGGCCTGCTGACCTTGGCCGGCGAGGACTTTTTCGGCGTCGCCAAGATCGCCCTGCTCGCCCATATCCCGGTCTTCTTGGTTGAGGCCGGGGTATCGGCCTTTGCCGTGAGCTTTCTTTTTCGGGTCAAGCCGGAGCTCCTCGGCCAAGGCCAATCCGCGCCGTGAAGGCGAACACGGCGGTACATCTGTCGTGACAGGAGACGACCGGCCTCGTCGTCGCCTTTATCGTGCTGTTGCTTGCGCTGGCATTTGTTGTGCGTCGCCTGGCGGGCCGGCGGCAGCGGAGCGGGGAGCCCAACTGGGCGGTCCCGGCACTTGACGATTATGGTGACGGTCACTCCTTCTTTCACCGCTGGGACCCGCGCCTGAAACTGGTCGGTCTGCTCGTGTTCGCCTTTCTCATCGTCTCGCTGCGCTCTCTGGCGCTCTCTTTGCTTGCTCTGGCCATTGCCCTGGTCGCCGCCGTGGCCTGTCGCATTCCCATGGAGCGAGCGGCACGGCGGCTGCTGGCGATGAGTGGCTTTCTTTCGATGCTGCTGGTCGTTCTCCCTTTCACCGCAGCAAACCGAGCGGGAGAGGTGCTCATTTTTTTCCCGGGCTTGCCGCAATGGCCTTTTCATGGCGGCGGCCTGATCCTTGCCCTGACCATCGTCTGCAAGGCCTGCGCCGTGGCCTTATTGATGGAGCCGCTTTTTGCCACCGCTCCGCTGCCGGTGACCCTGGCCGCTTGCTCCCGATTGGGTCTGCCGGAGTCACTGGGGCGCATGGTTCTGCTCTGCCACCGCTATATCTTCGTCTTTCTTCAGGAAATGCGGCGTATGTACCGCTCCATGCGGGTGCGTGGCTTTGTTCCGGCCAGCGACCTCGCCACCCTCAGCGCCATCGGCAATTTCCTCGGCATGCTCTTTGTCCGCTCCTTCGAGCGCACCGGGCGGGTCTATGACGCCATGCTCTGCCGTGGCTATCGTGGCACCTTTCCCTCGACCGCCGACTTCGCCGCTACCACCGGGGACTATGCCAAAGCCGTGTTCTGGGGTATGATGGGGGCCGTTCTCGTCACCATTGACCTTTTTCACCTGGCGCCCTGGTAATGCATTACATCCGCGACCACACCTTCCGCCGCTTGCATGAAGAGCCCATCTACAGCCTCGATCGGGTGTCGCATCGCTACCCCGATTCCACCCTGGCGCTGAATGAGGTCTCCCTTTCCATCCGTGCCGGCGACCGCATTGCCCTGGTGGGCCGTAACGGTTCCGGAAAGACCACCCTGATCCGCCTCCTTGCCGGCCTGCTGCCCTGTCGCCAGGGGGAGGTTCGCTGTCGCGGCGAGAAACTTGTGGCCGACCCTCCCCCGGAGCAGCGGGCCAGGGTCGGGGTACTCTTTCAGGACCCGGACGATCAGCTCTTTTGCAACACCCTCAATGATGATGTCGCCTTTGGGCCGATCAATTTGGGCCTGGATAGCGGCGAGGTGGAGCGGCGGGTGCGGCAGCACCTCGAGCAGGTCGGCTTGCTTTCCCTGCGCTACAAGCCGGCGCACCATCTCAGTTACGGCCAGAAAAAGCGCGCCGCCTTTGCCGCCATCATGGCCATGGAGCCGGAGGTGCTGATCCTCGACGAGCCCACCGCCAACCTCGATCCCCGCCAGGAACAGGTGTTCAAGGAGTTGCTCCGCGACTATCGGGGGACGATGATCCTCATCGACCACGACCTGCTCTTTCTCTACGACCTCTGCCAGCGGGCGGTGGTAATGAGTGCGGGCACGGTGCACCACGACTACTCCGTTGCCGACTTGGTGTCGCAACCGACCTACCTGCGTGAGCATGGGCTTGACTTCACCTTCCGCTTCTCCTGCTGCGGTGGCCATCGTCATCCCCACCAGCATAGCCACCACCTTCACTCCCACGACCACGGCGATGGGTTGGTGCACCTTTCCCAGGCCGCACCGCAGGCTGCCTTGATGGAGTTACAGCATTACAGCTATCACTATCCCGACGGGACGGTGGGCCTCGACGACGTCAATCTGGCCATCGCCCGGGGCGACCGCCTGGCCCTGGTCGGGGAGAACGGGGCCGGCAAGTCGACCCTGGCCTCCTGTTTGCTCGGCTTGCAGCAGGGGAGGGGCTTTTATTTTTTCGACGGTCGCCGGGTGGGTCACAACGGTCGGCCGGCGGAACTGTGGCGTCGGGTGGGAATCGTCTTTCAAAACGCCGCCGATCAGCTCTTTACCCCCTCCTGCCGCGAGGAGGTGGCCTTTGGTCCGCACCGCCTCGGTTTGCGCGGCAAGGCGTTGCACCAGCGAGTCGAGGCGGCTTTGGCACGCGTCCGCCTCGCGGGCTTTGCCGACAAGGTGCCGCTCAACATGAGCGGCGGTGAGCGCAAGCGGCTGGCCATCGCCGCTGCCCTGGCCATGGAGCCGGAGGTGCTGATTCTCGACGAACCCACCGCCGGCCTCGATCCCCAGGGCGAGGAATTGCTTCTCGCCATCCTGACCGAGCTCGATCTGACCACCATCCTCATCAGCCACGATCTCTTCTTCATCGGGCAACTCACCGAGCGCACCGTGGTCATGCACCAGGGCGCCATCATCCGCGACTACCGCACCGCCGAGTTCCTCACCGACGACCACCTCCACTCCATCAACGGCCTTGACTACAGCTACAAGGCGGAGTGCGGCTCGCGCATCCTCGCCCTGCAGAACGGCACCAGCGGGCGGTAGCACACTCTCGCGCCACAGACTCAGCCAACAATGGGTTTGTCCCCCCTTGCTGTGTGCTCCTCAGCGATAAGAATAGCTTGGTATTGGCAACTATTCTTTTGATTTCCCTCGGCAGATCCGTATACTTCAAGTATGCGTGTGCGGATCTGCCGCCAACAGTATGAAACTAACAATTTATCAGGCTAGCCAAGGAGGGAGTGATTGTGAACACGAGACCGGAAAAGAAGGGCTTTACCATAAAGGCCAAACTGATGGCAATTGGGGCCTTGTTTTTGTTCAGCATAGGCGCGAGCGAGATCTTTACCTCGATCATCAACGCCAAGGTGGATAAAGCCCTGACCGAACTCAACCAGCGACAGAGCGATGTTGCCTTACTGTCAAAATATGAAGCTACTCTGGTGGAGTTCACGTTGTCTGGGATGGACGCAATTATCGATAAGGAGAAAGGTAAGGTCGCCGCGGAACTCAAAGAGGAGATGCAGACCGCCGGCACCTTCCTGAAAGAAAACCTGAACAAGCTCCAGAAACTCGCAGATACCACAGAGGAGAAAAGACTCGCCGGGGAAATTGCCACCTTGTATCCCGGGTTGGAGAAATTAATAATGGTTGATCTGCCCGATCTCATCGCCAAACGGGCCGATCAGGCTGCCTTTGATAAAATTGACGATGAGATTGACGGTCTTATGCAAAAGATCGACAAACCACTTATGACAATCGTGAAGTCGTTGGAAGAAGAGAACCACGAGGCCATCAAGGCCATGCACGACCAGATGGCGCAAGCCAGTATGGTGCGGCGGATTTTCGCCGCCGTCATGTTGCTGGTCGCCGGCACGGTACTGTTCTTCGTCGCTGGTTCCATTCTCACACCCATCCGTGATGCCATCCGGATGGTGCGAGATGTCGCCGAAGGGGAAGGAGACCTGACCAAACGGCTTGAGACCAGGGGCGACGAGGTCGGTCAGTTGGCTGGATGGTTTAACCTTTTCATGGACAAACTGCATGGCATCATCAGCCAGGTGCAAACTAATCTTGTCACCCTGAAACAGGCTTCCCAGGATCTCTCCGGTCTTTCCGGTAGCTTGGCCACCGGTTCGGATGAGGCCACCAGCCGCTCCAACTCCGTTGCTGTTGCCGCCGAAGAGATGAGCGCCAATATGAATGCGGTTGCGGCCGCCAGCGAAGAGGCTTCCGTCAATGTCACCATGGTCGCCTCGGCCGCCGAGGAGATGAATGCCACCGTCAACGAAATAGCTGGCAACACCGCCAAGGCACGACAGATCACCGAGTCGGCGGTGAGCAAGACCGTTCAGGCGTCGCAACGGGTTGATGAACTCGGCATCGCGGCGAAAGAAATCAGTAAGGTTACCGAGACGATCACTGAGATTTCAGAGCAGACCAACCTGCTGGCGCTCAACGCCACCATTGAGGCGGCCCGCGCCGGCGAGGCCGGGAAAGGTTTTGCGGTTGTAGCCAACGAGATCAAGGAGCTGGCCAAGCAGACAGCCGGAGCGACCCTGGAAATTCGTCGGAAGATCGAGGCCATTCAGTCATCGACTAATATGACTGTCGACGAGATCAGTGAGATCAAAACTATTATCAATGATGTCAATGACATTGTCGCTACTATTGCCACAGCCGTCGAAGAGCAGTCGGCCTCCACCAACGAGATCTCCACCAACGTGTCGCAGGCTGCCGTGGGCATTGCCGAGGTCAACGATAATGTTTCGCAGAGTTCGACGGTCTCGACGCAAATCTCCAAGGATATTAGTGGGGTCAGCCAAATCTCCAGTCAACTCAAAGAACACAGCAACCATGTCAGTACTCAATCAAAGGATCTCTCCAGACTCGCCGATCAACTTGCGGCGATAGTCAACCAGTTCAAACTTTAACCTGGATGGTTCATCCGTTGAGGGGGGGAGGGTGTATGGGGATCGACATTAAGTCGTGGCGAAAGATCAGGGCTGCGGGA
Organism: uncultured Desulfopila sp.; assembly: GCA_964432635.1. Classification (GTDB taxonomy): domain Bacteria; phylum Desulfobacterota; class Desulfobulbia; order Desulfobulbales; family Desulfocapsaceae; genus Desulforhopalus_A. The sequence goes on along the minus strand of CAYSON010000100.1, from coordinate 4,371 downwards.
CTGCTCTTGCTGGGTGTTGTCGTGGTGCTGTTCTGGACCGGGGGAAAATCTTGGGGCGAGCAGAAAACCTACAGGATGGCCACCGAGGAATGGCCACCTTTTCGGATCAACGATCCCGCCAGCCCCAGCGGGTTTCGCGGCATCGATATCGAAATGGTGGCGGCCCTGGAGCAAAGGCTCGGGGTAAAGATTCTCATTGAGCGGCATCCCTGGGCCCGCGCCCTGGAGATGATGCGCACCGGCCAGGTCGATTTCCTCACCGGGGTGGCCCGCACCGCCGAGCGCGAGCAATTCATGCACTACGTCGATGTCAGCTATGGTGCCGTTCGTCCGCGCTTCTACACCCAAAAGGGCAAGGGCGGGGAGATCCTCTCCTACGATAACCTCTACGGCAAGACCATCGGCCATTCTTTGAATTCCGCCTATTTCGAGCCGTTCAATTCCGATGGCAGGCTCAATAAGCAGGGGCTGTCCACCGAGACGCAATTGCTGCAGGTCTTGGCCTTGAATCGTCTTGATATCATCATCGGCACCGACCCCAATCTTTCCTATGACGTTGGCCGGCTCAAGCTGGGCGAGGCGGTCGAGCCAACCGCCTATCAGCCCGACAAAAAGACCGATTTGTATATCGCCATTTCGCGGCGATCGGCCATGCTGCAAGATACCGATCGCGTCGAGGAGGCCCTGCGCACGCTGTTGGCGGAAGGAGTCGTCGAGCGGATTCTGCAAAACTTTGCCGGGCCATCATTATGAACCTTGGTGTTACCAAAACCCTGCTCGGCGAGGTGCAGGCGCTCATCGTCGCCGTGTCTATGGCGATTATGATTCTGGTGGCGGTGGCGACCACGATGCTGGTGTCCTCGACCATGCTGGCCGACCTCAAAAACAAGGCCACCGCCACCGCCGACGATCTGGCCTCCCTTCTTGAATACCCTCTGTATAATGTCGATCATCAAACGGCGGTGCGTATCGCCGAGACCTACCTGTCCTCAGGCAAGATTTGCGGTATCGAACTCGAGTCCACCGCCGGCGGCACGCTCCTTGCCAAGAGCCTTGCCGAACCCTGCGCGAGAATCCCGCCGATCCAGAGAAACATTGAGGCCCGCGGGATGGTGCTCGGAGCATTCACCATTACTTTCAGCGATGCCGCCGTCACGGCCAGCCAAAAGCTCTTTCTGCTCGTGGCGGTGATCATATGTGTCTCGGTGCTGATTGCCAATATAGTCTTCAGCCGTCTTGTTGGTCGTCGCGTGCAGCGACCGTTCCTCGAGATCTTCAGGGGCATCGAGACCATCGCCGCAGGACAATACGCCACCTCCATACCTGCCACCACCTATCAAGACGTCAACCGGTTGATTTCCCACTTCAACGATATGGCTGGCAAAATTGCCGCCAAGAGTGAGGAGCGGCAGCAGGCTGAGCAAAAACTGGTGGCGGAACGGCAGTTTCTCATCGATATCATCGACTTTCTTCCCGATGCCACCTTTATTGTTGATACATTGCACCGCGTGGTCATCTGGAACAAGTCGGCGGAAGAGTTGACCGGGGTCAGTCGTGAGATGATCGTTGGCAAGGGCAACTATGCCTATGCCGAACCTTTTTTCGGGGATCGGCGGCCGATTCTTGTCGATCTGCTCGACCAGGCAGAGATCGAACCGACAGCAACCTATTCCTCTCTCCGCCGACACCAGCGGGCGATTTATGCCGAGTCGTTTGCTCCCAGTCTCCGCCAAGGGCGAGGCGCCCACCTCTGGGGCGTGGCGGCGCCCATCTACAATCGAGACGGAGAACGGATCGGGGCGATCGAAATGATCCGCGACGTTTCCGACCTCAAGGCGGCAGAGGTGGAGAAAAACAAACTGCGGGATCAGTTGCAGCAGGCGCAGAAGATGGAATCGGTGGGTCGTCTTGCCGGAGGTATCGCCCATGATTTCAACAATATGCTGACGGTTATTCTCAGTACCGTGCAGTTGACCCTGCTTGACCTCTCTCCGCAAGATCCCCTCGTTTCGCGTCTGCATATCATCGAGGAGACCACCAATCGCTCGGCCAGTCTCGTTCGCCAGTTGCTGGCTTTTGCCCGCAAGCAGAACATCGCCCCGCAAGCCGTCGACCTCAATGCGGCGGTGGTGGAACTGTTGCCGATGCTGAACCGTTTGCTCGGCGAGCATATCGCCATCGAGTGGCAAGCGGGCAAAGACCTGTGGAAAACATGGATCGATCCCAGTCAACTCGACCAACTGCTCATCAACCTCTGTGCCAATTCCCGCGATGCCATCAGCGGCGCCGGCACCATCAACTTGGAAACGGCCAATATCACCGTTGATTCCGACTACTGCCGCAGCAACCCTGAGAGCCTTCCTGGAGACTATGTACTGCTTGCGGTCAGTGACGATGGCTGCGGCATGGACAAAACGACGCTGCAACAAATCTACGAGCCGTTCTTTACCACCAAGGGGGTGGGCAAAGGCACCGGGATGGGTCTGGCGACGGTGTATGGGATCGTCAAGCAAAATGGCGGTTTTATTAATGTCTACAGTGAGTTGGGGAAAGGTACGACCTTCAAGATCGCTCTTCCTCGGAGCGGAATTGAAGCCACAAAAACGGCCAGCGGCGAGAAGGACGAGGCTTCCAGGGCGAACGGTGAGAAGATCCTGGTGGTGGAGGATGACGCCAACCTGCTCAACCTCGCCAAGGAGATGTTGACCAATCTGGGATATATGGTGGTCTGCACCCAGTCACCGAGCGAGGCGCTTGAGATTCTCAGCAAGAGTTTCAACACCATCGATTTGCTGATAACCGACGTGGTCATGCCGGAAATGAACGGTAAGGAACTGGAAAAGAGGGCGAGGGAGTTCAGCCCCTCCCTGCGTAGCCTGTTCATTTCCGGATATACCGCCAATGTTATCGCCCATCACGGCATCATCGATGCCGAGGTTTGCTTTCTGCAAAAGCCGTTTACCTTGCAGGATCTTGCCAGAAATGTCCGTCTTGCTCTGGGCAAGGGAGAGCAGGGAAGTTGCCGAGACGAGGGATAAGGTTGAACAGAAAAGGGAAAACTGCAAGGAGTTGAACCGATGACTGACTCGACGACCCAAAAGGAACTCTTTAATCGCCTCGCCACCCTGGAGGCGGAGGTCAACCGCTTTCGCCGCTCCCAGGCGATCGTCTCGGTACTCTGCGAGATCGCCGAGGCGGTGAATGCCACCGTTTCCTTGCAGGAGTTGTATCGCACCATTCACCAGGCAATTACTCCGATCATCGATACCAGCAATTTCTTCATCGCCCTTTATGATCAGAAGGAAGACAGCCTATCCTTTCCCTATATCGTCGACAGTGTCGACACCTGTTACCCTCCCGCCCTCAATGTCAGCAATACCGCCTCCCTGACCGCCTGGGTGATTCGCGAGAAGCGGCCGATGCTGTTGCGTAAGGCAGAGATCACTGCCTTCCGCCGGCAGTGCAACCTCGTCGTTCCCTCCTGCACCCCGTCGGAGGTGTGGCTGGGGGCTCCCTTGAAGACCCTGCGCGGGGTCGTCGGGGTCATGGCGGTGCAGAGCTATACCGATCCCAGCCTCTACGACGAGGACCATCTCCATGTGCTGGCCTCGGTGGCCGATATGGTGGCCATCGCCATCGAGCGCAAACGGGTCGATGATGACCTGCGCAAGAGCGAGGAACGATTCCGGCGCATCGTTACCACGGTGCGCGAGGGTATCCTGCAGATCGACGAGCACCGTAACATTGCCTTTGCCAACCAGCACTTTGCCGAGATGCTCGGCTACCGGCTCGATGAGGTGCTGGGCAAGCCGTTTGACAGCTTTTTCTTCGAGGAAGATCGGGAGGATTTCCATCGGCGGCAGGACCAGCGCCAAAAAAATCGCCAGGACGGCTTCGAGCGGCGCTTTTGCACCAAGGCCGGGCAAAAGGTTTGGGCCATCGTCTCGGCCTCGCCGTTTCTCGACGCCGACGGCACCTTTCGCGGTGCCTTCGGTACCATCACCGACATCACCGAGAGAAAGCAGGCGGAAATCCGCCTCCAGGAAGCCAACGAGCAATTGCGGCGGGCCCTCGAGCAGGTCAAGACCCTGCGCGGCATCGTCCCCATCTGCATGCACTGCAAGAAGATCCGCGACGACAAGGGCTACTGGAACCAGGTCGAGGTGTATGTGCGCAACCATACCGAGGCCGAATTCAGCCACGGCTTATGTCCGGATTGTCTGGTGCGGCTTTATCCAGAGATGGAGGAAGAGTGAGGCGTGAGGAGTGAGGAGTGAGGGGGAAAAGGAAAAGGCAGAACCGAAACGGTTCTGCCTTGTTCTTTGGGGAAGATTTTCCTTTCGAGATTTTTGGTGGGGCGGTTTTGGCGCG
>CAYSON010000099.1:0-9247 GCA_964432635.1 uncultured Desulfopila sp. | reverse complement strand
TTCTTCCTCTGGTCTTTGACGACGATCCCCGCATCTTTCACGGCTATATGCCCTATTGCAACGCCCAGCCCCTGTCGTGGAACTATACCCGTCTCTGATAGAGGTTGCAGGCCCCATGGCGCATGGTATATTCGCAGGGAGAATCGCCCTGAGGGGAAGGAACGGGAATGCTTGGGCCGGGTGCAGGTAGACGTAACCATATGTTCAAGAATTTCCTCGGAAGACAAAACGTTGAGGAGTAACGACAATGAGTCAGGACAATGAACTTCGCCGTCTCGAGCAATTTGTGGAAAAGCTCTTGGGGCGATTTAACGAATTACGCGAGGAAAAGTCGCAATTGCAGCAGAAGCTCAAGGCGCAGGAGCAGGTGATCGGCGAGTTGCGACGATCCCTCGCCGTCGGAGATGAGGAGCGCAGCGAGATCAGTCAGCGGGTCGGTAAGATGGTTGAGCAGATCGAGGCCTGGGAGTCCGGTCTTGATGATAAAAACAAGGTCGACGCCGACTCCGTGGAAGATGACCCGGCCGAGGAGAGCAAAGAACTACCCCAGTCCGTGGCCGAGCACCGTACCGAGGAGGAAGGCCGCATCCAGCACAAGCTCTTTTCTCTGGGAGCAGCCAGCCGCTAATGGGCAACGGACCGAGGGCCGACGGGACACAGCACGGGTCCGTCAGCGGTGATTTGAGGTGATATGACGAATTCCGAAAGGTTGGTCAAATTCGAACTGCTCGGGCAGGAGTATAAATTTTATACCGCTGCCTCCGAGGAGGAATTGAAATCGATCCTTTCCCTGGTTCGTCAGTTGGTGGAGAACAGTTCGGCCCAGGCCACCGGTACCTTGCCGGTGGGGCGGGTGGCCATTTTGGCCTGTTTGAATATCGCCTCGCAATACGTCAAATTGAAACAGGAATTCGACGATTATCGCTGGGACGCGGAGCAGCGCATGGTCAGGCTGAGTGAGGAGATACGGGCGCGGCTTTTGGCCGACTGAGAGCGGCGGCAGATTTTGCTTTTGTTTGCTGTAAAGTCTGCTATATTTTTATAAGTAATGAAAGTCGATAATTTTGTGCTTTCAAGATGTTTTTCGGGGAGAAGCCGACGACGATCAGGGAAATCGTCGCCAGTTGCTTTTGCTTCCCGGCACTTCTGCTGTATTGTATAGTTTGTTGTGGTAGTAACGATGCGTTTGCCCTCGTCACAGGGCGTTTTTGATTTCTCCCTGCACTGTTGGTGATCTTCAGTGTGTGTTGAGCCAACTCCCAAAAAAAGGGTGATCCCGCTGTTGGTCAATGGATACTCGCTTCCGCGAATTTCCTGCAACCCTCATGAGTTGCCCACCTAATTCATTAGGTTTAACTTTCCTGGTGACACGGCAGTGTGGGGAAATTATTTCAAACGGGAAAACTCCCGTTTATTGAGCAGGTTGGAAAGATTTTGCAGGTTGTCGTTGCAGGAGTCATTGCGCTTCTGTGCTTGCATGCCTCCCCGTGAGGTATAAGTGGAACCGTTGTCAAGACAATAACGACAAGCACTGAGTGCCTATTCCCATTGGTGATGGCAAGGCGGTGCGGCAGTCGACAACGGTTTATTTCCCGGCCCAGGGAAGTGGAAGTAGGAGATGCGGACAACGTCGCGGGCCGGTCAACATATTCTGGAAGATTGATTGCAGCGGAAAGGTGCCACAGGGCATGCGTGATTCGAGGAAAGCAGGAGTGCTTTTGAGATATTTCTCAGGGTGAAAGGAGACCGGCGAGTACGTTCGGCAGCAATGTTGTTTTGCGAGTTTTTCCAACCCGAAGAAGGGCGAAGGCGGGGCGGGGTTGCAAAGTGTCGAATCTGATTGCAGGTCGCAGCATAATTGTCATCCTGGAAAGGTTATTATGTTTCGGTGGAGGCGTTCTGGTAGGTAACGAGAGGCGGATAAATCCTTCTCGTTGCTGCGCTGCCGCTTCCGCAGGGAACGCCTGAGCAGGGAGGCTTGGAGGTGGTTACAGCAGCCACATTCGGGGCCGACCAGGCGGTGGAAGTAATGGCTCCGGCGGTGAATCTCATATAAAATCACCACTATGACTGTAGCGGCCACGGCGGCCGCGCTCAGGTCCCTTCGGTGATCCCCTCGTTTCCCGGCAACGCCGAGTCCGTTGTCCTATCAATCTTCGCGACGATAGGATATCTCTTATGACCCCTTTGACCTATACCCTTCTCTATGGCGGTGGTGGTGCGCTGCTTGGCCTGCTCATCGGTATCTATCTGCGCAAGCGGGTGGCCGAGAGCAATGAGAACAATATCAAGATTCAGAGCAAGCAGCTCATCGAAAACGCCATAACCGAGGCGGAGCAGATCAAGAAAGAGGCCTCGCTGCAGAGCAAGGAATCGGCATTCCAGGTCAAGCAGGCCCTGGAAGAAGAGTTGCAGGCGGAGCGCGAGGAACTCAAGGACGAACAGCGGCAGCTGAAAAAACGCCGCGACAGCCTCAAGCGGGAGTGGGACAGTTTTGACCGCAAGCAGACCGAAATCCTGCAGCTGGAGCGCAAAATCGGGCAGCTGGAGGTGGATTGGGAGGAAAAGAACCGTGTTGTTGAGGAACTGACCAATACCAAGCGCTATGAGTTGGCCAAACTGGCAGGCATCACTGCCGAGGAGGCTAAAAAGATGCTCATGGATTCCCTGGAGAGCGAGGCGCGCATGGATGCCGCCAAGCGGCTCGCCAAGATTGAGAACGAGATGCGCATGGAGGCCGACCGCAAGGGCAAGAACATTCTCGCTCTGGCCATCTCAAGATACGCCGGCGATTACGTCGCCGATCGCACCGTGTCCATGGTGCCACTGCCCAACGACGAGATGAAAGGCAGGATAATCGGCCGCGAAGGTCGCAATATCCGGGCCATCGAGGCCGCCACCGGCATCGACATCATCATCGACGACACCCCCGAGGCGGTGATTCTCTCTGGCTTCAATCCGGTGCGGCGCGAAGTGGCGCGACAGGCGCTGCTGCAGCTGATCAACGACGGCCGTATCCATCCCGGTCGCATCGAGGAGGTCGTCGAAAAAGTCACCAAGGATCTTGATATCACCATGCGCGAGGCGGGGGAGCAGGCAACCTTTGACGTCGGGGCGCACGGCGTCCATGACGAGCTGATCAACCTTCTCGGCCGCCTCAAATATCGCACCAGCTATGGTCAAAACGTCCTGCATCATTCACTTGAGGTTGCTTTTCTCTGCGGTATCATGGCCTCGGAGCTTGGCGTCGACGTTAAAATGGCCAAACGCGCCGGCCTCTTGCACGATATCGGTAAGGCCGTCGACCACGAGGTGGAGGGGTCGCATGCCATCATCGGTCGCGATCTTGCCAAGAAATACGGTGAGCCGGAAGAGGTGGTCTATGCCATCGGCGCCCACCACGAGGAGCAAACGCCGCAGAGCGTTATCGATATCCTGGTGCAGTCCGCCGACGCCCTTTCCGGGGCACGGCCGGGGGCGCGCAAGGAGATGCTGCAAAGTTACGTCAAACGACTTGAGGACCTTGAGGCTATTGCCAACGATTTCAAGGGAGTGGACAAGTCCTACGCCATCCAGGCGGGACGCGATCTGCGCATCATTGTCGATTCCAGCAAGGTCAAGGACGAGGAGGCGACGGTACTCAGTCAGGAGGTGGCGCGGGCCATCGAAGGCAAGTTGACCTATCCTGGGCAGATACGGGTCACCGTTATCCGCGAGACCCGTGCCGTCGAGTATGCCCGATAGGCGGCCACCGCCAATTTTTACAGAGAACAGCCATGGTTTCAATTGCCGAACAGTTGAAGTTGATAGAACGGGGTGCGGTGGATCTCATCGCCCGCGATGAGTTGGTTAAAAAGCTGGAGCGCTCGGCGATCACCGGCGTGCCGCTCAAGGTCAAGGCCGGTTTTGATCCAACCGCCCCGGACCTGCACCTGGGACATACCGTTCTGTTACAGAAGCTCAAGCATTTCCAGGATCTTGGCCATGAGGTGTGCTTTCTCATCGGCGACTTCACCGGATTGATCGGCGATCCCACCGGCAAGTCCGAGACCCGCAAGGCACTGACTGCTGAGCAGGTGGCCGCCAATGCCGAGACCTACAAACAGCAGGTCTTTAAGATTCTTGATCCAGAGCGGACCAAGGTGCAGTTCAACAGCACCTGGTTGGGAAAACTCACCTCCATTGACATGATCAAGCTGGCCTCGCAGCTGACCGTGGCGAGGATGCTCGAGCGCGAGGATTTCCGCAACCGCTTCGAGACTGGGAAGCCGATTTCCATTCATGAGTTTCTTTATCCCCTGATTCAGGGGTACGACTCGGTGGCCATGCAGGCCGATGTCGAACTCGGCGGCACCGATCAGCTGTTCAATGTCCTCATGGGGCGTGATCTCCAGCGTTCGCGGGGCATGGAGCCGCAGATAGTGCTGACCATGCCGCTGCTCGAAGGCCTCGACGGGGTCAATAAGATGAGCAAATCCTTGGGGAACTATATCGGGATCAGCGAATCAGCTGACAATATCTACGGTAAGGTGCTGTCGATCTCCGACACCCTGATGTTTCGCTACTACTCCTTGCTCAGCGACCTGAGCACTGCTCAGATCGCCGAACTCAAAGCCAAGGTCGAAGATGGATCCCTGCATCCCAAGGAGGTCAAGAAACAGCTGGCTCGCGAGTTGACCGCGCGGTTTCATGATCAGGCCGCGGCCTTGGCGGCGGAAGAGAATTTTGCAAAGGTCTTTCAAAAGGGTGGGGTGCCGGACGATCTTGCCGTCTATCACTGCCCAGCCGCCCAGCCTCTGCCCTTGCCGCAATTGTTGGTCGAGGCGGGGTTGGTGACCACCACTTCAGAGGGACGGCGCATGATCGCCCAGGGGGCGGTGACCATGGACGGGGAAAGGGCTGGTGACGTCAATCAGTTTGTGTCGCCGCAGGGGGAGATTCTCTTTAAGGTGGGCAAACGTCGCTTTTGCAAGGTAGTGTTTACCCCCTCCTAATCCTGCCGTGGAGATCGCGAGCAGCTACGGCGAGCGATCAGTTTCTCTCTACCGCTCTTTTCGGCTTGCTAGAGAGCCTAAGATTTTTGCGAAACAATAAGTAAAGGGGAGAGTGGCGTGAATCCACTCTCCCCTTATGCATTTCTGGTTCTGCAGGTTCCCCAGGTCTAATGCTGCGATGGTTCGGCCTTGTTCTCGATGCAGCTGCCGCAGATTCCCGAAAATTCGATGTGATGTCCTAAAATTACATAGTTGCTGGCTTTTTCTGCCGCCTTATCGATGTGCTCTTGGAACTCCATGGCAATGTCGTCAACCTTGCCACAGGAGGTGCAGCGAATATGGTAGTGCGGTTCGGTGGTGGCGTCGAATCGTTTTTGGGTGCCTCCGACCTCGAGTTTGATAATGATGCCGCTGTCGGCCATCAATTCGAGATTGCGGTAAACGGTGCCGAGGCCGATGCGTGGCAAACGTCGACGCACCATATCGTAAACCTCGTTGGCGGTAGGATGGGAGGTGACCTTCCCCAGTTCCTCAAGAATGATTTGCCGTTGTGTGGTTAACCGCATATTGGGAAGCTGCTCCATAGATGTCTACTCCAACGTAGAGTGAATGATAAATTTTGTTAGCTGATAGTATATCTTGTTTTGAACGTAATGAAAAGGAGAATTGAGGCACGAGAGGAATTGCCGACAACAGATTGCCGCTACTCCTCACCCATTTTTTCACCAATATGCCTACTGAAACGTCTGGGGCCGGGCGGTGTTCGCGGGGCAGGGTGGCTGCCCACCTGCGGATTGAAATAGCCGAAGCGCAATCGCGGAAAGGCCTTTTTCAGCTGCTGCAGCCAGGAACGAATGCCTATGCCGGGGTGGTCGGCGGGGAATTGCAGGTGGCGCAGATACCACAGTGGATCAATGTTAAGGTTGCGCAGTTGCAGAAAATCGGGACGATGGCGGGAAAGCAGCCGGCACAAGGCTTCGAACTCCGCTTCGCTGTCAGTGAAGCCGGGGAGAATGAAGTAGTTGAGGGAGACGAAGCGTCCCGCTTCCTTCATGACGTCGATAGAGTGGAGGACGTCAGCAAAGCGATAGTGAAGAGGGTTGTAATACCGCGTGTAATAGACCTCCTGGGCGGAGTTGAGACTTACCCTGAGGCTGTCAAGTCCGGCGTCGACCACCAGGGAAAGTCTGTCCGGCAGGCTGGAGTTGGAGTTGAGGTTGATGGTGCCCTTGTCGGTAGCTTTGCGTATGCTGGCGATGGCTCCGGCGATGACTTCGGCCTGCAGCAGCGGTTCACCCTCGCAGCCTTGACCGAAACTGACGATGGGGTTGGCGGCGTGGTTGAGGTGGGGGATCGCCACCTCACAGATCTCGCGGATTTCGGGGACGAAGGAGATACGCTCCTGGGTGCTGCGACAGCAGCCGGAGTCCTGCAGGGATATGCAGCCTAGGCAGCGGGCATTGCAATGCGGTGAAGTCGGCAGCGGGGCTTCCCAGCGGCCGAGGAAGTAATTACGCGCTGCCGGGCAGCCATAGCTGAGGCAACACTTGCCGAGGTGCTGGATCAACCTGTTGCCGGGAAATTGCTGCAGCTTTTTCCTGGTCTTTGCTTCAACCTGGAGCTGCCGATACTGGTCGGCATCCTGACGCTTGTCGGGGTCGCTGCGAAATCCGGCAACCCAGAAGCGGTTACGGTGCCAGCCGACGGCGGTATAGGCGAAAAGGGGCAGAATTGGGGCCTCGCCGGCGCTACGATAGCTCGGCGAATACAGGGCGGTGTGGGCCGGGGCCATGAAGGCAGCCACCGCCTGCACCGAACCGCTGCCGAAGGGGTTATCTTCGATGATGACTGGCTCGTCGTTTTCCCTGTCCCAGCCGATGGGAAATCGACCGGGCAGGGTAAAAATCTCCGAACCTGCAGGCAGGGGAATGAGATCTTCGGGGGTTATTCGGGAAAAACTGCCGTTGCTCATTCCCGCCATTTCCAGGTCGGGGATGTCGGGGATCTTTCCTTGGTTGTCGGCGAAAAGGAGGGAGGGAACGGTGTCGGGACGAGGCATCTACTCTCTGAGGACCCGAAAGACCGAATCGACTGCTCTGTAGATATCAAGGTCATCGCCGAAAACATCCTGGATGGCGGGATTGCTGATCAGGTCTTCAACGATGAATTGGGTGAAATAGAGGCTGACGACATTGGGATCCTGGGCAATGGTACGCACCGGGGCGATTTTCATCTGCAGTTCGAATTCCTCGAGGTAGGCAAGTTTGTGCAGCTGTGCCTCGAAGGCCTCTTGCACGGCGGTGACGGAGTTGGTCTCGATGATCTCGCGGTCGATCAGGCGCTGGGCCAATTTCCCCGCAAATTCCTGGGCGTGGTCCTTGGCGCGGAGAAACATCTTTCTCCGCTCCTGTTCCCTTTTGCGATCGATGGATCGTATCGTTCTGTCGGTTGCCCGGTTGGGGCTGATATTTGCCTTGGCCATGCATATCTCCATATATCTATACGCCGCTGTGGCGTGTGACGGAAAGGGATCTTCATATTTCCCGCTTTATAATCGGAAAAGCTGCGGAGTACTAGCCAATTTTTCTCGAGCTGCGGTGAACACTGCAGGTTTCGGCGGCCAACACCTGTTCTGTTGACGACGAGCCGGTACTGCAACTGCCATCGTCATCAGGACTTTGGTGTCCACCGGCTGGTTGGAGCGACAGAAAAGGACACAGTAATTTTTTGCTTGACGTTCTTGACTTTTTCTTGGTCAGGGAAGATAATTGACAATCTTGTTGAAGACCGAAAAAGATCTTGAATAATTCGGTTGTTGCTTATATATTACCTGGTTTGTCATAGCATTGCGACAGGTTGTTTTCCGCCGCAAGTCCACGGCATCACATCATTTTCCCAACTATTTTATTGTTACAAGACTGGAGGGTCCCCATGGCAAGAAAAGAGAGATTCGTGCTCCCCGCGTTACTGTGTTTGTCGATGATCGCGCTGACCGGCTGCGGTTCCGATAAGCAGACCGATCAAGCGATGAAAGTCGATGCAAAGCCCGCCGCCGGCCCGGTGGAATCCTTGGATTCCAAACCGCTCGGCATCAGTGAAGGCCGCACCACCGCAGGCATGCTGCCGGTTTACTTTGATTACGATTCGTCCGACGTCCGCAAGGATCAGGTGTCCCGTATTCAGGTCAACGCCGACTTCATCAAGAAAAATTCTAAGTACGAGATCCGTATCGAAGGTAACTGCGATCCCCGCGGCACCAACGAGTACAACATGGCCCTGGGCGAGCGTCGTGCCTTGGCCTCCAAAAAATACCTGGTCAACCTTGGCGTCAGCGAAGCCAAGTTGAGCACTGTCAGCTATGGCGAAGAAAGGCTGCTGCTGCAGGGTCAGGATGAAACCTCATGGGCCCAGAATCGTCGCGATGACTTCGTCGTCGTTCAGTAACGGCTCGGACGGGAGATACTGATGTCTTATAAACGATTGGCGGCGATGGTGGCCGTGCTTTTTGTGTGCGTCGGTTTGGTCGTTGCAGAGTGTCCAGCCGCCGAAATGAAGATCGGGGTTATCAATGTCCAGAAGGTTCTCCTTACCTGCGAGGCTGGAAAAAAGGCCAAAGAGAAGGTAGACGCCAAGATGAAGGAGCTGCAAGGCACCTTTAAGCAGGATGAAGACGCGTTGAAAGCCCTGCAGGACGAAATCAAGAAGAAGAGTTCTGCCTGGAGTGAGGAGAAAAAGGCCGAGAAGGTGCGCGAGTACCAGAAGAATGGCCGGGAGCTTCAGGTCAAGACCGACGATGCCAAATTCGAGATGAAGCAGTTGCAGGATAAGGAAGTCGAGCCAATTCTTAAGGCGCTTGAAAAGATCGTCGAAAAATTCGGCAAGGAAAAGGGATATACGGCCGTTCTCGAGTCGAGAAACGGGTTGTATTTTGATGATTCCATCGATGTTACCGACACCATCATCAAGAAGTTGAATGAGGCCATGGCCGCCGCAAAATAGGCAGCGGTCGGTTATCTTCCGTTGATTTTCACGACAAAACGATGCGGGGGCCTCCCCCGCATCGTTTTTTTTTACCCATGTGTCTCGCAGGCGATCAAACCGGGAAGTTGGACTGGGTGGGCCGCTGCTGACAAACGAACAGTTGTGCATTGTTAGACAACCAGGAAGACGGATATGGCGATAAAAAGCATGACCGGTTTCGGCCGAGGAGAGAGCAGTAACGGGGTGCGGCTGTCGAGTGCCGAGGTGCGTTG
>CAYSON010000098.1:7776-9306 GCA_964432635.1 uncultured Desulfopila sp. | reverse complement strand
AGCACCGTCGAGATTGACGCGTATTTCCTGGGGCTCCCCAGGCACGTTGGAAAAGATGATGCGCAGCTGGCGGTCAACCACAAAGAGCCGCTCCGGCACCGCGTCGAGCACGCTTTGCAGGAGGTTGCGGGAATCCTGTAAACTGCGGTTGGCGGCCTCCAGCTCGGCCGTGCGTCGCCGCACCTCTGCTTCGCGTGCCTCACCGGTTCGGCGTAGTTCCCTGGTCAAGCCTGCCACCTGCAACTGCGTCTTGATGCGAGCAAGGATTTCCGGACTGCGATAAGGTTTGCTGATAAAATCGGCACCGCCCGCTTCGAAGCCGGAAACGATGTTTTCGCTGTCGGCCACAGCGGTAATGAAGATCACCGGAATCTCGGCGGTACGAGAATCGGCTTTAAGCCGGCGGCAGACCTCCAGGCCGTCAACGTCAGGCATCATCACGTCGAGAAGGACGATATCGGGTAGATGCTCGCGGGTAAGGGCCACGGCCTCGTTGCCCCCTTTGGCCTCCAACACGGTGAAACCGAAAGAGAGCAACAGCTCGCGCATGAGGATCAGGTTGGCCAGGGTGTCGTCGGCCACCAACACTGTGTAGTCTTGCGGCCGCAGGGGATTGCTCGGTCCGTTCACATTCTTCCTCGCCTTCTCCAAAATAATGATTCCGTCATTGTCACTTTCTTCGAATGTCCTGTGAAATTACCACCTTCACCGGACAACGCTTCAGGTACCGGCGGAGCCTATCGTGTTTCTATTCAACCGACAACCCTTTTCTTTGGCATTGCTGAGGAGAGAGCTTATCCGTTACAGTGCACCTGCGGGAAAAAATGGCATGACCAGCACATGTTCTGCTCTTCGAGCTTTGGAGCGAAACCATTTTGTCATATAAAAACGAAAATTTGTATTTGATTGACAGCCATTGTCACCTTGATATCGATTGCTTCTCGGACCGTCGTCATGCCCTCTTGGCGCAAGCCCGACGTGCCGGAGTCGGCGCCTTTATACTTCCAGGTGTCGATCGTCGGGGCTGGGAGCGCATCATCGACCTCAGTCGCAGCGAAGAGGGGGTGTATGCCGCCCCGGGTTTACATCCCATGTATCTGGCCGAACATCGGCCACACCACCTGCAAGAGCTGAAAACACTGATCGACACCACCGAGGTGGTGGCCATCGGTGAAATCGGCCTCGATTATTTTGTGGCGGGCCTCGACCGCGAGGTGCAGCAGCAGCTGTTCGAGGAACAATTGCGACTTGCCGCCACCGCCCGACTGCCGGTTTTGCTGCATGTTCGCAAGGCACACGATCAGGTACTCGCCACCCTGCGACGGCGACGCTTTCCCCATGGCGGCATCGTTCACGCCTTTACCGGCAGCCTGCAGCAGGCACAGCAGTACCTTGGCCTCGGCTTTCTCATCTCCATCTGCGGCACCATCACCTATGATCGTGCGAAACGTCTGCGCCGCATCGCCGTGGCCTTACCGAAGGAGGCCCTGGCGGTGGAAACCGATGCCCACGGCCATGCCGCCGGTCTGC
>CAYSON010000098.1:4845-7766 GCA_964432635.1 uncultured Desulfopila sp. | reverse complement strand
ACATTCCCCTGGCAGGACACCGGAGACACCTCAACCTTCCTGAATACCTGCCGGAGGTGGTCGCCACCCTGGCAGCCCTGCGAGGAGAAAGTTTTGCCGAAACCGCCACCTCTACCACTGCCAATGTCTCGCGCCTGCTCGGGTTGCCGCGCTGATAGCCCCGCCCTTGCCGTCCCGCATATCAATTGGCCTTTCCGCTAAAGGTTGTTATATTTCTTTGGTCAACTCCTTGCCGGAAAAGCGGGCAAGCGTCCTTAACTCGATCTAGCCAGCGGTGAATGCCATGTTTGATGCGGAAAAACTTTTAGGCAAAGTGCTCCAAGGAGTGATGGGATCCTCCCACTCCCACAAGAAGAAAAAGAGTTCGCTGCTGCAGGGTCTCACCTCAGGCGCCGGTCTGATGACCGCCATCGGTCTGGGAATCGGCGCCTACGAGATCCTCAAGGAAAAAAAGGCTCCGCCGACTCCCGGTGCGGCCTACGGTGCGCCGCCACCGCCGCCGTCGGCCGCGCCGGCCTGGGGAAAACCTGTGCAAAGCCCCCCGATAGCGCCGCCCCCCACCCCGATGCCGGCCTCGGTGCCGCAGCCCATCGCCGAGAGCTCTCCCGCAGCCCAGGATCTCGCCCTGCGGCTGATTCAGGTGATGATTGCTGCCGCCCATGCCGACGGCACCCTCGACGAGGAGGAGGAAAAGGCGATTCTGACAAGACTGAAGACGGTCGAGCTGAGCTCCGAAGAGCGGCTCTTCTTTCTCGACGAACTGCACCAGCCGAAAAGCATTGGTGAACTGACCGCCGGGATCACCGATCCGGCCATTGCCAAGACCCTCTATATGGTGGCCGTCACTGCCATTGCCATCGACAGCCCCGGGGAACGGGCCTGGCTCGACCAGCTGGCGGGCGCCCTGTCGCTTTCCAAAGCGGTGCAGCAGTTCATCGAGGAGGAGGGGTGAACGAAGAAGGAGAGAGGGCCAATATCGTCCTCACCGGCTTCATGGGCTGCGGCAAGAGCACCGTCGGGAGAATCCTCGCCGATCGCCTCAAGTTTCGCTTTGTCGACACCGACCGGCTCATTGAGGAGCGGTGCGCCATGGCCATCAGCAAAATCTTTGCCATCAAGGGAGAGGCAGCCTTTCGCTCTCTGGAGGAAGGGGTTGCAGTTGAGCTCGGCAAGCTGTCGGCTCTGGTTATCGCCACCGGCGGCAAGCTGATGCTCAATCCTGCCAACGTCAGGGCTCTCGGCGCCCATGGTCAGATTTTTTGTCTGACCGCCTCGCCGGAGGAGATCCTTAGACGGGTGGGCGGGGATAAAGGTATCAAGCGCCCGCTGTTACAAGGAGAGCATCCCCACCAGCGCATCATCGCACTGCTTGAGGAACGGCGGGAAGGCTACCGATGTTTCATGCAGATCGATACCGAGGGCAAGAGTCCGCAAACAGTCGCCGAGGAGGTGTTGCGGCTGCTGGCACCTCTGAACTGAAAGGCCTAATCTTCTCGCACAGCGGGACCAAGGATTGCCGCCATCGCCCGGCGCATCTCTTCGATCGGCAATTGTCCGGGGGCGGAGATCTCGCTGCCAGCGGCAAAGGTAATGTCGGAACCAAAGAGTGCTCCGGCGACACGGCTGATCACCCCCATAGACCCCATGGAGATGGCGATCAGAGGAATGTCCACCGCCCCTTGCCGCGCCCGATCGCAGGCGGCGAGCAAGCTCAGCACGTCGCTGCTGCTCTGTGGCATCACCGCCACTTTTGCAATATCAGCTCCGGCCGCCTGAGCGGCAACAAGCGTAGCGAGCAGCTCGTCGGCATCAGGGGTGGCCTGGAAATCATGGTGGGAGAGAAGAAGGCCACATTCTGTGGATCGAGTCCATGCGCGAACTTGGTCGATAAACGTCGTTCCGTTGCACAGCTCGATGTCGACCACGTCGATCTCGCCACCAGTCAGGGCGGCAGCAAAGATCTCCAGGCGCTTTTCCTGCGCCAGGGCTTGCGTCCCGCCCTCGCTGTCGATGCGACAGGTGAAGAGTAACGGCAATTGGCCGATAACGCGCCGTAATTCCGGCAGCAGGGATGCCACCTCCTTGCCCGTCACTCCCAACAAGGCATCGACCCGCCACTCCACCATGTCCGGGCGCAGGACCACCAGTTCCGCCGCTCGCCGCAGCAAATCGTCCCGTTCAGCGACCACCAGCGGTATACAAATCAACGGCTTTCCTCCGCCAATGGTAATGCCACGAACTTTTACCTGTCTCTTGCTCTGCCGTCTCATGTACATCCCCCGTTGTTTGCCGGCGGTCATCGTCGCATCCTTTGATGCCGTCCCAACCCATAACACTGCGACCACCGCCGGAGATGGAACTTACGGTATTTTTGCCGTTGCTACAAGGATGGGATGGAACAGGGAATAGCTCTTGACATCGCTGGGACAACGGCGCATATCTCACACACTATCTCCCCCTGCACACAATGAAACTGCCATGGAAGCCTTCACCACAGTTTTTCCAATCTTCGTCATCATCGTCCTGGGATGGGTCGCCCGCAAGCGTGGCTTTATCACCACCCACTTTCTCGAACCAGCCAATCGTCTCGTCTATTACCTGGCCTTGCCGGCGCTGGTCTTCAACTCAATCGCCAGAACCAATTTTAATGAGCAATTCGAGCCATCGGTACTGATCATCACCCTGGCCGTTGCCACCCTCTCCTATCTCCTCGCCGAGCTCCTCGCCCGGGCAACGAAGATGGCCCCAGAAAGGGTCGGCGCATTTGTGCAATGTTCAGGCCACGGCAATCTCGGCTACATCGGTTTGCCGATCGCCCTTTATTACCTTGGCCAGGAGGGCTTGGCCAAGGCCGGCATCATCTGCGGCTTTCTTATGATTGTACAGAATTTCCTTTCTGTGGTCAGTCTCCAGTTGCATGG
>CAYSON010000098.1:0-4835 GCA_964432635.1 uncultured Desulfopila sp. | reverse complement strand
CCAGGAGGGGGCTACCGCCTTGAGCGGCAAGACTTTACTGCGCAAACTGCTGGGCAATCCAGTGATCATCGCTGCCATAGGTGGCATCGCCGTCTCATTTCTATCCCTTCCTTTGCCCAAAGTGTTGCTGCGCAGCCTCGATATCCTCGGAGGACTGGGGCCACCCACCGCCCTGTTGCTCATCGGCGCATCCCTCTCCCTAAAGCTCTTCCGCATCTACCGACTCCCGGCCATCGGCGCGGTTTGCTTGAAATTGCTGGTGCTTCCCGGCCTCGGCCTGGGCTTCTTTCATCTCTTTCACCTTGATGCGAAGGACTACCTGCCGGCTATTATCCTGCTCTCGTCGCCCACCGCCACCGTCGCCTACGTCATGGCCAGGGAAATGGGTGGCGATGCCGATTTCTCCGTGGCCGCCATCTCCGTTTCCACCTTGGCTTCGGCCCTGACTTTTATGTTCTGGCTGGCACTGGTGGCGGAACTGAGCGGATGAGCGTAAGGGGCAAGGTGAGAGTCGGGAGGAGAGCAGTCATTAACCGTGCCTTTTTTTCCTTTACAGACACGGCACGTTCGTTGACTACTCGTAGGGTTCCGCCGGCCCAGGCGCCAATATCGAGGCACACCATGCAACTTGCCACCATCTCCCTTTTTCCGGCCATCGTCCTGGAAGGCTATGTGGGCATCCTGGCCCTGGCCGAGCAGTTCGGAAACTAACCCCATGTACAATCTTCCCGCCGACCCCATCCCCCTCTTTGTTCCCGTGGCCGTGGCGGCGCGGTTGCAACCGTGGTTCGACACCGCCACCCTCGACCAAGGTTTGGTGGAAATCGGCGAGCGACGTATCGTCACCCTGGCGATGATGCGCGGTACGGTGGCCGCCTTGGTCGATAACCACGCCGTGGTTATGCTGCACTTCGAAAAAAAAGCCAGTCTGCACCAGGGCTTCATCATCGACAATGGTCATTGCGGGCTCTGCGGCGGCAAGGCCGGCAGCAAAGGTTGCCGCCACCAGGCGGCCCTGGCCATTCTCAGCCTGGTGGTTCCCACCGGCCACGACAAGCCGCTCCCCCTGCCCCTGGCCTTTGCCGACAGCCATTGGCGGAAACTTGGGTTTTTCCTCCACGACTGTCTTTCCAAGAGTCCCACGCATACCGAACACCAGGGAGAAAGCGAGCGGGGGACTTGGCGGATCACCCCTCTCGAAGGGAGGCTGGAGATTGTCCTGCCCCCGAGTCATAACACCATTGTCCACTGGTTTCTGCACCCCGAAAAAACCGCAGCCAAGAAGCAAGAGGTGACGAAGGGCCCGGCTCTGCTTTTGCAGCAACTTCGCCTCCGCACCATGACAGCCAACGAACGGGCTCTTGAGCAAAGGGGAATGAGCGGCATCGGCTTGCAGCGCGACGCCTCTTTTTCTCTGTGGCTCGCCCAAACCCTGTACCTGCTTTGTGGGGATACACTGCCAACGGCAACCATAAGCGATGCGGAAGGGTTACGGCTTACCTGCGGCGACGCTCGCGGCGACACGGCCATGGCCCTAGTCGTTCCCCGTCTCAAGGTGTGGGAGGCGGTGCGCCTCTGCCCCTGGGACGGCGAGAACCTGAGTCTCCTTCCCGCCGCCAAAGAATGTTTCCGCGTGACCTTCCAAGGAGAGGTGCGGCTCGAGGTGCACCCCTGTCTTCGTCGCCCGGACGGAACACTCCTCTCTCGAGTCGATTTGGCCGGGCGACGCTTTTCCTCCGCCTTTCATCTCGATGGCGAGGGTTTTCTCCCCGCCCTGCGACCGCCCGACGAGGCACTCATTCGCCCGCCAGCTGCCGCTTCCGCCACCCCCGGGGCCTCTCCGGTGCCGCTCTTTGCCTTTCTCCACCAGGAGCAAACCCGAGACCAGGCCTTTACGTTGGAAATCAACGAGCTGCCCGCCTTTCTCGCCAGCAATGGTGTGGCGCTTCGTCATCCCGACAACCTCGTCGACCAGGAGTTGCTCAACCTGCGCATCGTCGATCTGCCCGATCGCCTGGAACTGGAAGTTTTCGAGGAGCATAGCGATTGGTGTTATCTCTCCTGCCGGTACGGCCTCGGCAATACCACCGTTTCTCTCTCCGACATCCTCTCGGCCCGGGAAAAACAGCTCCATCTCCTCCCCGGCAAACAGTGGCTTCGCCTCGACGATAGCCCTTTGTCCTGGCTGCACGATCTGGTCGCGCAGCGTTTGGCGGAGGACGGCTCGGGTAGGCTGCGCCTCACCTATCGGGAACTGCTCGCCCTGACCACCCTCATCCCCGAGGTCCATCACCAGGCCCAAAACGATGATCCGGGAGGCAGCCGGTTGCAGGCATTGTTGCAATCGGAGGAGCCGGCGCAAGCTGTCCTTCTTCCCCAACCACCAGCTCATCTCCGCTCCTACCAACGGCTGGGCATGGCCTGGATGCACCGCCTCTATGTTTTCGGCATCGGCGGCCTGCTGGCCGACGACATGGGCCTTGGCAAGACCCATCAGGCATTGGCGCTCTTGCAAACCGTTGCCACAGAGGAGGACCCGATGCTGGTGGTCTGCCCGGCCTCGGTTCTGCTCTCCTGGGTCGAGAAAATCGAGCAGTTCTACCCGGAACTCTCTTTCACCGTCTACTACGGTGGCAACAGAAATCTCGAAGGGATCAGCAAGCGTCGGCTTTTACTGACGACCTACGGCGTCATCCGCCAGGATCTTGAGCTCTTGCAATCACTCATTTTTCCCATCGTCATCTTCGATGAGATCCAGTATGTGAAAAACCGCAACACTGCCACCCATCGGGCAGCTGCGGCACTGAAGGGACGTGTGAAATTTGGTCTCACCGGGACGCCGGTGGAAAATTCACTTGAGGATTTGCGTGTCCTTTTCGACATTTGTCTTCCCGGTCTGCTCGGCAGCGAAAAATTTTTCCAAACCGTCTACGAGCGTCCCATCGTTGAGCTCGGCAATCCCCAGGCCAGGGAGCGGCTGAGCCGCCTCATCCACCCCTTTATCCTCCGTCGCAGCCGCGCCCAGGTATTGCGAGAACTGCCGGAGATCATCGAGCACGTCAGATATTGCGAACTCTCCGACGATCAGATCGGCCTTTATCGCGAGGTCATCGCCAACCGCGAGCACGCCGAAGAGGAAGATTCCGGCTCGGTGATGCCGATGCTCGCCGCCATCACCCGCCTCAAGCAGATCTGCAGCCATCCTTGCCTGGTTACAAAATGTCCTGAAGGCACCGCCTACCGCAGCGGCAAATGGGACCTCTTTCTCGTACTCAGCGAGGAATTGCTGGCGGCGGAAATGAAATTTGTGGTCTTCACCCAATATCTGGGAATGCTCGACATGATGGCGTGCCATTTTGCCGCCGCCGGCGTCGGCTCTGTTACCCTCAAGGGAGACATGACGCCAAAAACACGCCAGGCGGCGATCGGTACCTTTAACAATGATCCCTCTTGCCGGGTGTGCTGCGCCAGCTTATTGGCCGGCGGCATCGGTATCGACCTCACCGGAGCCCAGGCGGTGGTCCATTACGACCGCTGGTGGAACGCCGCCAAGGAGGAGCAGGCCACCGCCCGCGTCCACCGTTTCGGCCAGAAAAGGGTGGTCCAGGTCTTCCGCCTGATCACCCTCGGCAGCCTGGAGGAAAAGATCCACAACCTGATCGTCAAGAAACGCGACCTGGCCACCTCCCTGATCAACGAAGACGATGCCGGGGTCCTCAAGAATCTCGATCGCCGGCAACTTCTTGAGTTGCTCAGGGTGTAGAAGGTATGTCTCAGAGGTGCGGATGCAACACCCGGCTTGTGCAAGATAGTCCTCAAAACGGGTCGAAGCCGGCGGGTAGCCTGGTAAAAACATCCCCCCTTCTTCACGGAAAGGGTGAAGGAACGAAAGAAATGTGGTTAAGTGTCAAGATGTTATCTGTAACCATTTCAGGATGTCTACTCGGCCCCATAACGTTCCTCAACCAACCAAGGAGGTCTTCCACCCACAACATCGCTCGTATCCTGCCATACTCCGGACACACCTCTTCGTGCCATAACATTCATGGCGGGTAGCCCGTCACTTCTTCCAGGAGGATCGATAATGTCTAATAATATCAAAGAATTGATTGCTCAAGTCTACACTGAGGCTTACAACAAAGGAAAACTTGATGTGTTGGACGACATTATTGCAGTCGACTATATCCGCTACCAACCCCCAATCCCGACCATCAAGGGACTTCCGGCCTACAAGACCTATGTCGCCGACGCCCGCAACGCCTATTCCGATTTAGAGTTCAAGATTGAAGGAGTCATTGCCGAAGGCAACATTTCCGTGGCCAGATACACCTTGCACGGTCGGCACACCGGCAACTCGCCATCGATCCACGCGCAACCGACCGGCAAGTGGGTAACCATGCCCGGATGCATCGTCTCGCAGTGGGGAGGAGGAAGGATCGTCGTCGATTGGGCCTACAATGACTTCCTCGGCCTGCTGCAACAGTTCGGGGTCTATCCGCCGCCGGGCATGTTTGCCTGAGCTCTTCGCTTCCAACAACGCCCTTCTGCATGGCACGGGAATATCATCCATCCCATGCAGAAGGTGGCTGTTTTCAGGGGGGACTCGTCGGCATTGACGAGGCAGCGCTGGCCATCACAGTG
This sequence comes from uncultured Desulfopila sp., assembly GCA_964432635.1. Taxonomy (GTDB): domain Bacteria; phylum Desulfobacterota; class Desulfobulbia; order Desulfobulbales; family Desulfocapsaceae; genus Desulforhopalus_A. The sequence goes on along the minus strand of CAYSON010000098.1, from coordinate 194 downwards.
CGGGCGAGGTCGGGAAAAACCAAACTATGAAACGGCAGCACCACATACCAATACAACCGCCCGAGAACCCCGCGCGGCGGATAGTGGGCGGTCTGCACCAGTTCTGTCGGTTGAATATCGCACTCGAGCCAGGCCTGACCAGGGAGTTTCATCTGGGCATAGAGGAGAAGACGTTTGCCCTCCCTGATATCAGC
>CAYSON010000097.1:1209-9333 GCA_964432635.1 uncultured Desulfopila sp. | reverse complement strand
GCGTCGCGGGCGTTGATGGTCAGGTTGGCGAGAATCTGGTCGACCTGGGTGGGATCAAGGAGAACCGGCCAGAGATCGTCAGCGGGTATCCAAGAGAGGTGGATATTCTCGCTTATCAGCCGCTTGAGCATCTTGAGCAGGCCGCCGACGGTGTGGTTGAGGTCAAGCACCCGGGGCAGTACCGTCTGCTTGCGGGCAAAGGCGAGCAGCTGTTTGGTGAGGTCGGCGGAGCGTCCGGCGGCCACCTTGATCTCGCCCAGGTCGCGGGCGATGGGGTCGTTTTCGACCAACTGCTCTTCGATCATCTCGACGTGGCCGAGGATGACTCCGAGCATATTGTTGAAGTCGTGGGCCACGCCGCCGGCAAGTCGCCCCACCGATTCCATCTTTTGAGCCTGCAAGAGCTGTAACTGCAAGCGTTCGCGTTCTTCAACGGCCTCGCGGCGTTCCAACTCCGAGGCGGCGCGGATGGCCACCAATGCGAGGATGGCTTCGGCAGTTTCCCGCTCTTGCAGAGGCCGGCGACTCATAACCGCGATCAGGCCGATGGCCCGGCCCTTGGAATCCCGCAGGGTGACGCCGAGATAGCTTTCCGCCGCCATCTCCTGCAGCACTTCGTCCTTGGGAAAGAGCTGCTGTACCCCGGCGGCAAAGACGCAGATGTTCTCTTGCACCACCGTCCCGCAGGGAGTGTCTTTGAGGGTGTAGCTGAGGTTGTCGTGAAAACTGCCATCGTGCAGCACGGCCAGGGTGTGGGCGGTGAGCTTGTCGCCGGAGAGTTTGTCGATGCAGACGAATTCCATGGCCAGGGTGGTGGCGAGAAAGGTGGCGAGATGGTGAAAGAAAGTGCCGTCGCCTTGGTTGCCGTCGGCCTCGAGGAGAAAGAGCTGGGTTTGCTCGATCCGCTTGTGATGGTTGATGTCGGTCAGGGTGCCGGTGAGGCGCAGGGCCCGGTCGTCAGCCCAGCTGACCACCTTGCCGCGCACCAGCACCCATTTCCAGCCGCCGCCCTCCTTTTGTAAACGGATCTCGCCGACCAGGATGGGTGACCGCATTTTGAACAGATCGACCATCTTCTTCCAAATGCGGACGAAGTCGTCGGGGTGGATCAGGCTGCGCCAGTCCACGGCATTTTTGGTCTTTGCCATCGGCGCGTAGCCGAGGATCTCCATGCCCCGGTCACTGAAGTAGACTTCGCCGGTCCCGCGCAGATCGGCGTCCCACAGGCCGTCGTTTGCACCCTGCAGGGCGAAGCGCAAGCGGCTTTCGCTCATGCGCAGCTGTTCTTGGGCCTCTTTTAATTCGGTGATGAACCGCGCCTGTTGCAGGTTCTGGTAGGCCCCGGTGGAGAGGCGGTTGGCCAGGGAAAAGAGCAGGGTGGCGACGCGTTCGAAGCGCTCGCGGGACATTGCCGGCACCTCGGCGAAGGCGGTGGCAGCCTCCTCCTCGTCGACGCCGATCTCCCTGGCATAGATGCGAATGGCTTCGACGCTCTGCTGCTGATCGCGTACCTGGCCGATCAGCCAGTTGGCGAGGTGGTGACCGCCCACCGAGATGCCGGCGCCGGCATCCCACAGACCCGCGCTCAGACAGGTCTGGACTCGCGGGCCGCTGGTGCACAATTGTCCGAGGATGGCATCGGAGTGGCGGCAATGGTCATTGCCTTTATCAGTGGGGCGAATCAGGTCGCGGCAGAGACGGGTGAAGTTGCTCGGTCGGGTGATCGGAGTGCCGTCCGGGTGGGTGATGATCGAAGCCACCCCGAAGGCCTCGGCGAATTGATCCTGGAGCAGTTGCAGATCGTCGAGGTGGAAGAGATCTGCGAAGGCGATGGCCGAGGTGTCGGCAAGCGGGCGGGTCAGGGAGAGAAGACGATGGGCGATGACCTCCTCGGCGAGGCGTCGTTCGGTAACATCTTCAAGGGTGGCGATCACTTCGCTCGGCCCCCTGTCTGGGGTGACTGGATTGAACACCACCCGGAGGATGGTCTTTTTCCCGCCGGTCACCGAGGTGTAGGCATCCTCATAGACCGAGGCCTCTCCACCCAGGGCCCGACCCAGCGCTTTGCGCATGTTCGGGTTGCTGTCCTTGGCGGTGTTGAAGCCGAGGAGTTTCTCCCGCGACGAGCCCATCAACTCGACGAACTTTTCGTTGCAGTTGACGATGCGCCCCTCCGGGTCGAAACGGATCATTCCCAGAGGAGAGTTATCGAAGATGATCTGGTGGCGGTGGAGGTTTTCGGCCAGGGCTTCCTCGGCCTTCTTGCGGGCATCGATGTCGGTGATGGTGGCCAGCAGCATCTCTATTGCGCCGCGCCGATTGGCCAAGGGGGTGACGGTGAGGTTGCCCCAGACAATTGCACCGTCCTTGTGGATAAAGCGCTTGTCGGCGTTATAGCGGGAAATGGTCCCGGCGAGGATCTCCCCGATGCCATGGAGCTCTTCCTGGAAATCTTCGCGGACGGTGATGTCTCGGGAGTTCTTGCCGAGAAGCTCGGCGACCGGATAGCCGAGAAAAAAAGCGAAGCGGCGGTTGACGTAGAGCAGGCGGCCGTCAGGGTCGGAGGAGACGATGCCGACATCGGCCTGCTCGAAGATCCGTTGATACCATCCTTCGCTCTGGGCTGGCAGAGACGATTCCTCACCATGCCCGTCCGGCGCCGCCGACCACTCGTTCTGGCTGCGCCGCAACCCCTCGAGTTGCAGACGCAAGGCGGCTATTTCGGTCAGCAGCTCCTGGGGAGTGGGATGTTGATCCATGTTTGCCCGATGCCGGAGGAAAGGAGGTCAGCAGCAACGACGTTTAAAGAACAATCATGACTATTGTATGGCCAGGCTGCAGCGATTGTACAGGAAAAAGTAGCTCGAAGAGGACCGACGCTTTTTGCCCAGTGGAAACAGGACATAGGGTGCTGCGGTTAGAAGCGGATGAGCGGCTCCGCCTCGGCCTCGCGCAGCAACATGCGCAGGTGACTCAACTCCCTGTCGCGGTTGCGGATCTTGGCGTGCAGGTCGCGGCGCGTCTCGTTGCTCAGTTTCTTGTCTCTGAGTGTGTTTTCATAGCCATCGATCTCGCTTTCCAGGCTGCTCAGCTCCATGCGCAGGCTGTAGATGCGCCGGCCAAGATCAACATTGTCCTCGAACAGATTGCGAATCTCTGGCGGGCAGAGACGGGAATTGCTGGAATATCCGCTGCGCCCAACCTCGTAGGCCTTCTCCGGCGTACAGTAATTGACCAGTCCGTTCCTCCAGCCCACCATATAGCTGTTGCGGTCGGGAATGATGCGCACCTCCTTGCAGGCGTCGCGGTGCATGGCCAGGCGGCTGTCCGGTTCGTGGCCATCGCCGCCGTCGACATAGCCGATATGTTCCCAGGAGGTAGCGCCCGCCTCCAGGCACTGTTCCTTGGACATGGTAGCGCATCCGGTGAGCAGCGCCGCCGTGGTCAGCAGGGCCGAGACTTGTCCGATCAGTTTCATAGTGCCACTCCTTGGTTCGAGTTGACGCCGCCTCAAAGCGCTCGCGAACGGCGATGATCTGTTTTACAGCTAATGATAGGTGCTGAAGCGGCTTTCAGCAAGTCTGTCTCATTCGCCGCCGCGCAGCACATAGGCCATGGGGTAGCAGAGGCAGATGAGGAGGAAAAGCGGCAGCAGCACGAGGAAAATGCGCAAACAGTGGCGGCGGTAAGCAGCGACTGGCGCCGCTAAGCCGGCAAGACGAGAGAACGGTGCCACGGCGCCGGCGCTGGCCCCGGCGAAAACAGCGACAAAGAGGCAAAAATAGAGCGGAAAACCGATATACTGGGTGGCGACGTCGAAAAGATCGAAGGGGCAGCGATGTGAGGGTAAGGCATAGATGTAGGGGGAGATGTCAATGGTGACCACGGCCAAGGCCAGTGCCAAAAAGAGTGGGCTGCCCAGGGCGAGGAGTCCGTCGGCAAAGGTGAAGGAGCGCTGAGGGCGACGCTGCCGGGTTCGGGCGGCGAGGAGCAGTAGCGTGGCGAGCCCCACAAACGGCGGCAAAAAGGAGATGTCTGAGAGCGGGCCAAGCAGGGCCAGGCCACCCAGGGCCCTAGGGCTAAAGAGCACACCGCAGCAGGAAGTGACGATATCCGGCTCAAGGTTGACCAGGTAGAGCGCAACCAACCCGGTGTCGAGGAGAACGAGTGGGCCGAGCACCAGCAAGAAGGCGAACTTGATCCGCACCAGGGGCGAGAGCTCGGAGCAAAGATCAAGGCCGTGCAGTACCAGCCAGAAGCCGTAAAGAAAGACGGCGACAATTTTCACCGACAGCGCCGGCAGACCGAAGGGGTTGGCGGCGAAGGCTCCGGCGGCGCACATCGCTCCCGCCAAGACCTTGGCAAAGGAGGTGGCGGCGGCCAGCAGCAGCACCAGGGAAAAGATCTGCAGCAGCAGACCATAGCGAACCAGCAGGGCGGCCAGCCAGGTTTCATTTTCGAGGGCGATCTGGTGGCTGCTGTCCTCCTCAGGGGCCCAGCGGCGCAAAACACGGAAGGCGGTGCGGCTGGCGCCAGCAAGGAGGAAGATGGTCAAACCAGCACTGACCAGGAGGGCTATGGCCCAGGGATCGGCGAGCATCTTACTTCCTTGCCGATGAGGTTGTTTCGGCAATCGCCCCCTTGGTCAAAGTCAGGGTGCGGTCGATCGCCGCATGGTCAAAAATCAGCGGGTCGTGTGAGGCAATGACGATGGTCTTGCCGGCGGTCTTGAGCGCGGTGAGGATGGCCATGATTTCTAGGGAGAGCCCTGCGTCGAGGTGGGCAGTGGGTTCATCGGCGACCAGCAAGGGAGGATCGAAGATCAGGGCGCGGGCGATGGCGGTGCGCTGTTGTTCTCCGCCGCTTAGCTGTCGCACCGGGAAATCGCGGCGGTGGTCGATGGCCAGCTGCTCGAGCAGCACCATGGCGCGCTGTTGGCGGGCCTTGGGGGGCAGGCCCATGGGGAGCAGCGGCAGGGTGACGTTATCGAGCACAGTGCGATCCGGCAGCAGGTTGAAGTGCTGGAAAACAAAGCCCACCAGCTGGCGCCGGTAGCTGGTGAGAAAGTGGTCGGGCAGCCGCGAGATCCTCTTGTCGCCGATGGTGGCGCGGCCGCTGGTCGGGGCCAGGACGCAGCCGAGGATGGAGAGCAGCGTGGTCTTGCCCGAACCGCTCGGTCCCTGCAGACAGACCATCTCGCCGCTGGCCACTGAAAGCGATATGCCATCGAGGGCCACCACCTGGTTGGCCTCACCGAGGTTGTAGATTTTGCTGATCTGCTCAAGCACCACCTGCATGTCACAGCACCGAGTGGGCCGGCACGGTCGCCGCCCGCCAGGCCGGGACGGCGGTTGCGGCGAGATAAGGGAGCACCGATACCGAGAAGACGAGGAGCAGGTCGGTGGCAGCCAGTGGCGGCAGCAGGGCAAAGTTTGGGCGCAGCACCGACCAACCGAGCATGATCGGGCGAAAAAGGGCGGCCTGGAAAGAGGCGACATGGATCCAGGCAAGCAGCCAGCCGCTGAGAAAGGCGAGCAGGGCGATCAGCAGGGCCTCATAAAAGCGCAAGAGGAGGATATCGCCGGTCTGCCAGCCGAGGATCTTGAGGATGCCCACCTCGCGCAGCTCCTCGCCGGAGAGTCCGCTGGCCTTGTCCCAGGAAAGGATGACGAAGGCGGAGAGGGTGAGCAGCAGACAGCCGGCGGCAAAGCCGGAGCGCCAGCCGAACACCGCCCGGTAGGTCTTGTTTATGCGGTTTTTGGTGATCACCCGCACTCCGGGCAGACGTTCGCTGATTTTCATGGCGATGGTCTCGATCTCTAAGGGATTGGCGACAGCAACCAGCAGGTCGGTGACCTGGCCGTCGGCAACGGCGAAGAGGGCGCGGGCATCGGCCTCGTTCATCAAGATGGTGTCGGCGGCAAGCGGGTCGCTGATGTCGGCGAGGATGCCGATCACCTCAAAAGAGAGCAGTTTCAGGTCGGGGCGGAAGAGCGAAAAGAAGCGCCGCTCGCCCAGGCCGAGCTGTTGCCGCACCGCCGCACTGAGCGCTACCTTGCCCTGCTCCTCGGGCTGCGGCAGGCGGCCTTCGGCCAGGATATGGCCAAGGTTGGAGCTCTCCTCCGCTTTGCTTTGCGGCAGGCCGATGACGGTATAGTTGGCGCCGTTTTTCTCGTCGAAGTAGTAGCCCCAGATGCGCTTTCGTATCTGGCGTATGCCGGGAATCCCCTGGAGTTGATCTTCTGCCGCGGTGGTAATGCTTACCTGCCGGCCACCACTGAGTTGCTGTACGGTGATGTCCGGGGCGGCGGCGAGCAGTTGCCCGGCCATGTCGGTGAGGGCGCTTTTGGTGAGCAGCAAAGAAGAGAAGAGAAAGACACTGCCGTGAAGACGACCAAGACCAGGAGATTTTTCAGCAGCTTGCGACGCAGCGAAGAGATGGCGTAGTCGAGGATGTTGAGCAAACGGCCGAGGGGATGGGGGTCCATGGTTAGCGCGGGGCGGCGAAGAACAGGGTCGAGGGGAAGTGGTCGATGGCCCCGGGGTGGTCCATGACGACAACCACCCTGTCGGATACCGCCGGATGGCGGGTATAGCGCGCTTCGGTGCTGACCGCCAGGTCGGAAAGGCCAAGAAGGCTGACCAGGGGGTGCAGGTCGGCAAATCGTCTGCTCTGCTGGTGGCGCTGCCGCTCGACGCTGAGGTGTACCACGGTCACAGCCATGAGCAAGGTAGCGAGCAACAGCAGGGCGAGGTGGGCCGGCCGGAGCCAAGTCATGGTGAGGTCTTGGCCCCGTGGTGTTTCATCTTGTGGCCGCGACGCAGTTCCTCGACCAGCTCGCGGCTGATCTCGGCATGGGGCAGGAGGCGGCTGCCCCGATGATCCTTCAAAAAGGTCTCGGCCTCGACTTTATCGGCAAAGGGTATCAGTTCATGGCCCATCGGCCCGAGGACGTCGCTGCCCAACACGTACCAGGCGCTCTTGCCGTTTATCCAGCGCTGACTGTAGTAGTCCTTGACCGCGATTTCCGTAACTGTTGCCCCTTCCTTGGCTGCGAAGGCCTGGGGGGCGAAGACGTAGGCGGCCATGTCCTTGACCCCGTCGAAGGCGGCGGTGGTCCCATCGCTGAGCCGCACCTGGGTCAGCCACAGCGGATATTTGCCGACGAGCATGCCGCAGACCGGACAGCGGGTCTGCTCGGTGATGGAAAACAAAGGGTCGACCGGCGGTGTCGCACCGACTCCGCTGGCGACCAAAAGGAAAAGAGCAAGGGCAACTATCGATTTTGGCATAAAGACCTCCCGAAAGATAGACGACAAGGGGCCGCTCAGGGTTCCAGATATTTCCCGAGAATTTCGTTGAGTTCCGCCTCCCCCACCGCCCCGAGCAGACCACCGGCGAAGCGCTTGTCGGGGCTGAGGAAGATGGTCTGGGGGTAGGCGCGGATATCATAAAGATCGGCGAGCTTCGCCCCCTGGTCGAGAATCACCGGGAACTCCGGGGCCAGTTCGGCGATAAAGGCGCGCAGAGACTTCTCGTTCTCGTAGAAGCTGCCGATATAGAGCACCTTGAGTCCCTTGTCGCGGTATTTGCGGAAGAAGGCGGCGACGACCGGGGTGTCGGCCTTGCAGAAGCGGCAGTTACTTTCGAAAAAGCGCAGGATGATCGGGCCGTTTCCCAGGCTGGAGAGTACGGCGACATTGCCGTCGAGGTCCTTGGCGGCGAAATCGGGGGCGGCATCACCCAGCTGCCACGGCCCACCACGGGGCGTATCCTTGTCGCAGCCGAGCAGCAGGCGAGAGAGGAGAAAGACAAAAACAACCATCAGCCCGATCCACTGAACCGATGGGGACATGCCGTTTTTCATGATGCCGGACCTCTTGGTAGATATCTTCTCGTACTATGCTCAAAAATAGAGCTGGTGACAAGGAGAAAGCGGCGGGAACGTGGTGCGGTCGCCGATCCATGGATTTTCTTTGGAGTTGTCCAACCATTGCGGGTATGATGAGCTGGCGGCGAGATGGATCGGCGACACCCTTAGAAGGGGGAGGCGGATGCGATCGAGGATAATGGTACTGATGACCCTGGTCATGCTCTTGACGGCCGAGCGACTCTCTGCCGAA
>CAYSON010000097.1:0-1199 GCA_964432635.1 uncultured Desulfopila sp. | reverse complement strand
ATGAGCGGTTACGAGATCGCCAAGCTCTGTGGTGATATCAAGGAGGGGACCGTGCCCAGGGAGGAGGAGCGGGTTCGTCCCAAGCGGCCGGACAGCCACGGTCGTCTGCAGGAGCGGACCGATATCTGTCAAACCGATGCCGGCTGGTGCGTCGTTGCCGAGGCGGCCCCTCCTGGCCTGTCCTGTCAATGCCGCACCGCACATAGTGTCTACCAGGGTGTGCTCGTCCGCCGCTAGCGCTGGCGAACAAGCCTTGACCAACCACTTTTTCCCGGAGGCGGAGATGAAACTGAAATATTTTTCCCATTCCTCGTTTCAGATTAGCAGCGACAGTGGCCAAACCATCCTCATTGATCCCTTTTTCGACGGTAATCCCACTTCGCCGGTGCGTTCCGAGGAAGTGACCGCCGACTATATCGTCCTCACCCACGGCCATGGTGACCATCTTGGCGACGCCTTGAAGATCGCCGCCCGCACCAACCCGCTGTTCATTTGCGTCAACGAGCTGGCCAATTACTGCATCGACAAGGGCTTTCGCGCCCATAACATGCATATCGGCGGCTCCCACCTCTTTCCTTTCGGCCGGGTCAAGTTCACCATCGCTCATCACGGTTCGATGACCCCGGAAGGCACCTACGGCGGCGAACCGGCCGGGGTGGTGCTGACCGTGGACGGGAAATCGCTCTATCACACCGGCGATACCGGCCTCTTTTACGACATGAAGCTGATCGGCGAGATGACTCCGCTTGACTATATGCTTCTGCCCATCGGCGACAATTTCACCATGGGCATCAGAGATGCGGTCAAGGCGGTGCAACTGGCCGATCCCCGCGTGGCCATTCCCATGCACTACAACACCTTCCCGGTGATCGCCGCCGATCCGCAGGAGTTTGCCCGGGAAGTGGCGACACTGGGCAAAATCGCCTGGGTCATGGACTACGGCGAGGAACGACTGCTCTAGAAACCCTTATGATGCAGAACAAGCGCAACAGCATACCAATCGGCAGAGGGTGGCAGTGAAAGCCCCTGTCACCCTTTCCTCCAGGGAGGCGGCGATTTCCGGACTACCCCTCGGTGCCGCCCTCTTCACCATGTTTTTGTGCATCCTTTTCGGGGCCAACACGGTGGCGGTGAAATTCAGCCTGACCGGTCTCGGTGTCTTCACCACCGCCGCACTGCGCTTTGCAATTGCCACCGTG
>CAYSON010000096.1:2457-9390 GCA_964432635.1 uncultured Desulfopila sp. | reverse complement strand
TCAACAATCGAAATCGCGGCTGCTCATCCTGCTCACCGACGGCATCAACAACAGCGGCAGCGTCTCGCCGCAGAACGCTGCCGAAGCCGCCGAGACCATGGGGATCAAGATCTACACCATCGGCGCCGGCACCCGCGGCGAGGCGCCGATGCCGGTCACCGACGCCTTCGGCCGCCGCAAACTGGTGCGGGCCCGGGTCGATATCGACGAACAGACCCTGACCCAGGTGGCGGAAAAGACCGGGGCCGTCTATTTCCGCGCCACCGACACCGCCTCGCTGAGCAAGATCTACGAGGACATCGACAAGATGGAGACCACCAGCAAGACCATCAACAAGTTCATGTTGCACCGCGATCTCTTTCCGCTTGCGGTGGCTGGCGCCCTCCTCGTCCTCTGTTGCGAGCTTTATCTCAACCGGCGGCGCTTGCCGTAAGCGGAGGCAAAACATGGATTTCGCCCAGCCGCTGTGGATACTCGCCGGCATCTTCGCCTGCCTCGCCCTCTTTGCTTTCTCGCTTTACAAGGAGCGGCGAAGGCAAGAGGCGCTGCAGCGGTTTGCCGCAGCGCAGTTGCTGTCCCGCCTCACCGGCAACATCTCGACGGCGGCGCGACGTGTCAAAACCACGCTCCTGCTGCTCGCCGTCCTCTCCTGCTTCGTTGCCCTGGCTCGGCCGCAGGTCGGTTACCAGTGGACGGAGGTGCACCGCCGCGGCATCGACCTGCTCTTTGCCATCGACACCTCAAAGAGCATGCTCGCCCAAGATATCAAGCCGAACCGCCTGCAACGGGCCACCCTGGCCATCCTTGATTTCGTCCGGCAGCTCCAGGGGGACCGCGTCGGCCTGCTGCCCTTTGCCGGCACCGCTTACCTGATGTGCCCACTGACCATCGACTACGACGCCTTTGCCCACTCGCTGGCGGCGGTCAGCGTCAAGCTGCTGCCGCAGGGCGGCACCAACCTCGGGGCGGCCATCGACAAGGCCCTGGAAACGCTGTCATCAGGCAGCAACCACAAAATCCTCATCATCCTCACCGACGGCGAGGACCTCTCCGGCGAGGCGGTGCGGGCGGCGGAGCGGGCCGCCAAAGAGGGGTTGACCATCTACACCGTCGGGGTCGGCAGCAGTGCTGGCGAGCTCGTTCCCCTGCCGGACGGCAAGGGCTTCGTCAAGGACGGCAGCGGCAACTATGTCACCTCGCGCCTGGACAGCGAGACCTTGACGAAGATCTCCGAGAAAAGCGGCGGCCTCTATGTTCCCCTGGGCCCGGCCGGCGAAGGTCTGGAAACCATCTACCACGAGAAGCTGGCGCTCATTCCCAAGGACGACCTGATGGAGAGGCGGCAAAAGGTGCCGATCGAGCGTTTTTATTGGCCCCTGGCCCTGGCCCTGGCCTTGTTGGTGATCGAGCTGCTGATAAGTGAACGAAAGATGGGTTTTGTCCGGCCCAAGCTGTCGCTGAAAATGTTCCGGCCTCGACGTGGTAAAAAGAACAATGGCGTTGTCGCAACCCTGTTTCTGGTACTGCCACTGCTCGCCACAGGCGATGGCCACGCCTCGCCCGGCGAAGACGCCTACGCCCGTGGCGACTATCTGCAGTCGTCGGAGTACTACCGCAAAAGACTGGAAAAAGACCCGGACAACCCGCAGCTGCGCTACAATTTCGGCACCACCGCCCACAAGAACTCGCTGTACGACGAAGCGATAACCGCCTTCGCCGGGGCCCTGAAGAGCGACGACCCCAGCCTGCAGCAGAAAGCCTATTATAACCGCGGCAACAGCTACTATCAGAAAGGCAGCGACATGCGTCAAGCCGATGCCAAGGGTGCGGCGACACAATGGCGACAGGCACTGGCTTCCTACGATGGCGCCCTGGCCCTTGATCCCGCCGACAGCAACGCCCAGCACAATCGCCAGCAGGTCGCCGAACGCCTTAAGGAGCTGGAAAAGCAGTTGCAGCAGGAAGAACAACAGCAGCAGCAACAGCAGCAGCAGCAAGATAAAGCTGATGGGGAGCAAAACCCCGACAAGGAACAGAACAGTTCCGATAACAGCAGCCAAAAGGAAGCGGATAAAGAAGAGGGCAGGGAAGAGCAAGCGCCGTCTCAGCCCGAGGAGGCCCAGGCGCCACCGGCGGATAAGCCTGCGGCAGGACCTTCCGCGGCCGAGCAGGCCAAAGCGGAGAGGGAAAAGCAACTGCAAGCGGAACAACAGCGCCAGCTTCAGGGCAAAATGACCAAGGAAGAGGCGGAGCGGCTCCTCAACGCCATGAAAAACGACGAATCGACCCTTAACTTTGTGCCCTCTTCCCGCAAAGACCATGGCGTCGATAAGGATTGGTGATGAAACCGCTACGCCTTCTCCTCTCGTTTCTGCTCTCGTTGCTCCTCGGCACGGTTGTCAGCCCGGCGCGGGCCGATATCACCCTCGAGGCGGCACTCAGCCATCTCTCCTTTGCGGTGGACCAGGGGACCATGCTCACCATCACCGTCAATGGCGCCAGCCGTGTCACCAGCATCGAGGTGCCGGAGGTGGCCGGCCTTCGCTTCCACAACCGCGGCCAATCAAGCCGGGTCAATATCGTCAACGGAGAGATGAGCTCATCGCTGACCCACACCTATCTGATACAGGCAGAGCAGCCGGGAACCTACACCATCCCCCCGATCAATGTCACCGCCGGCCGCGAAACCGGGGTTACCAAGCCCCTCAGTTTCGAGGTCACCGCCAGTGGTGCCGGCGCCACCACCAGCACCACCAGGAGCGACGAAGAGGCGGCATTTATCCGTCTTGAAGTCGAGGGCGATCATTATCCGGGAGAGATCGTGCCGGTGCGCATCAAGGCCTATTTCAATCAACGATTCAAGACAGACATCAACTCTCTGCCAAGTCTCAAGGGAGAGGCCGTGGCCATGCCCCAGCTCAGGGAGAAGCCGCAACAGTCGGAAGAACGGCAGAATGGCGTTGCCTACCACGTCCTTTCCTGGGACACCACCCTCTCCGGGCTTAAGGTCGGCAAGCACCCGATCAGCCTTGCCATGGAGGCCTCGCTGATACTGCCACAGCGGCGGCGGCAGCTCTCGCCCTTTGGCGGCGGCCTCTTTGACGACCCGCTGGGGAGCGACCCCTTTTTCGATAACTTTTTCGGCGGGGCGCAACGCAAACCGATAACAGTGCGCAGCCCCGAGGTGATCTTCTCGGTGATCCCCTTACCGAGCGAAGGGCGCCCAGAGGATTTCAGCGGCGCCATCGGCGACTTCACCCTCAAGGTCAGCGCCGACCGTGGGCAACTGGAGGTTGGGGAACCGCTCAAGTTATCGATGGAGATCAGCGGCCAAGGGAATTTCGAACGTATCGCCCCCCCGCTCTTTTCCGAGAGCCACACCTGGAAGACCTATGCGCCTACCTCTTCCTTCGTCGAAAAGGGCAACAGCTACACCGGCAGCAAGACCTTTGAGATGGCGGTGGTCGCCCGGGACGCGGGGGCCAAGGAGATCCCCCCCCTCTCCTTCAGCTTTTTCCATCCTGGGAAAAAAAGCTACGTTACCGTACACAGCCCGCCACTGGCAGTCCAGATAAAGAGCGGTGCTGTGGCAACGGGGTCGGCAGCAACCTCCCCTGTCCCGCCTTCACCGGCCCCGCCGTTACCCTCAACCCCTGCCCCAAGCCAGGAGCCGCCGCCGGCCACCGGCCTGGCCATGCAGCTTGCGCCGATGCGGCTCGACATCGGCACATATTCATCCGAAATCACCCCTATTTTTAGGCGGCCTTGGTTTCTTGGCGTGGCGGGCTTCGCCCTGGCTCTTCTGCTCCTTACCGCGCTGGTCGAATGGCGGCGTCGCCACACCTTGCATCATCCGGAAAAAACGGCGCGACGCAGGCAGCAGGCGGTGTTGGCGAACGACCTTCGCCGCTGCCGCGAGGCCTGCAGTGGCGGGGACAGTAATGGTTTTCTCGCCGCCGCCAAGAGCGCGGTACAGCACCGCCTCGGCGCTGCCTGGAAGCTGCCGGCGGAGGCGATCAGCCATCGCACCGTGGAGGAGCGGCTCGGCCGAGCAGCGCCGCTGCTGACGATCTTTACCGCCGCCGATGCCGCTCTCTATGGCGGCTCGACGCTTTCCCGCGAGGAAATGGAACTGCTCTTGTCAACGCTGCAAACGGCCCTGGAGGATGTGCCATGATGACCCGCTTCCTCTTGACGACCCTGCTCCTGCTGACATTGCCTGTGGTGGTCGCCAACGGCCAGGTTATGGCCGCCGGCGCGGCGGATCACCAGCGTCTCTTCCATGAGGCCAACCTCGCCTACAGCGGTGGCGATTTCAAGCAAGCAATCTCCCTCTATGAAGAGGTGGTGGCGAGCCAGGGCTTTGCCGCCAATGTCCTCTTCAACCTCGGCAACAGCTATGCCCAGGCGGGGCAGGTGGGCCGGGCCGTCCTCAACTACGAGCGGGGCCTGCGCCTCGCCCCGGACGATGCCGACCTCCAGGGTAACCTGCAGCTGTTGCGCCGCGAAAAGGGCCTCTTTGCCGAACCGCCACAGGGATGGCAGCCTTTTTCACTGCTGAGCCTCGACCGATGGGCGCTGCTCGCCTTGATCGCCCTGCTGCTGCTCGCCGTCTGGCGCCTCGCCGCCCTGAAGGTTCCCTGGGCGCGGAGGTACCATCTGTCGATAAGTCTACTTTGCCTGGCGGTGATTTTTCTAGCGACCACCGCCACGGTGGTGCGCTACCGCTCCTTTAATCCCTCGGTGGTCATCGCCGACGATGCCCGCCTGCTCCTCTCGCCCTTTCCCTCTTCCGCATCGGTCGGGGCCATCCAGGAAGGGCGGCTGGTGATGGCCGATAAATCCCATGGCGACTACCTTTATGTCGCCGACGAAAACGGGCGTCGCGGCTGGATGGTCGCACCACAGCTCGAACCACTGCGACGATAGAAGCTCAGGGGAGAAGGGTGTTGCGAAAGCGCGTCAGCTCCGCCGCCGCCTGGTCGAGATCCTCGGCGGAGAGTTCCAAAGCGTAGTGGTAACCGCTCATGCTCTTGCCGTAGCGCTGATCGTAGTAGTCGACCAGGAGCATGCGCACCAGTTCAGACAACTCGCCCTGATGCAGCAGCGTGCACATGCGCTCCACCTGCGCCTCGCCCATGTTGCGTTTCATCGAGCGAAGTATGGTGTCGATGCGCATGGCGGCAGCCTCGCCCCTTACCGGATAATCCTCAAGAATACGGGCAATGCGCGTCGCCAGAGAGCAGTGAATGCGCACCATCACCGCCGCCTTCATCGCCATGGCCAGGGGTTTGGGGATGAACACCCGGCCGATTTTGCGGCTCTCACCCTCGATAAAATAGGGTTCCTCTGTCAATTGGTTGATGCGCTCAGCCAGTCGATCCTCAAAAACCCGTTGCGAGCTCGGCTCTTGATCCAGGGCGCCGAAGAGCGAACTGCGGTGGCCGGCAAAGGCCTCCAGGTCGATGGCCTGGTCGAGGCGCTGCAACAGCCTGGTCTTGCCGGTGCCGGTCAGACCATGGATGACGATCAGTTGCGGAGAAAAAGAGGTCAGTCGCGCCAGGACCTGGCGGCGACACTCTTTGTAGCCGCCCTGGAGCTGGCAGGCGGAAAAGCCGGCGTCGTTGAGCAAATTGACCACCGACCGGGAACGCATTCCGCCGCGGGCGCAGCACACGGCAAGCTCCCGGTGGCGATAAGGGGCGAACAGGGCGAACAGGGTGGCCATTTTTTTCTCGACCACCGCAAAGCCCTGGTCGACCGCCTGCTCTCTACCGCCATGGCGGTAGATGGTGCCAATCAGGCCGCGTTCGTCGACATTGAAGAGCGGGATGTTGATCGCCCCGGCGAGACTGCCCTCGGCGAACTCCACCGGTGAGCGGACGTCGATGACCGTGCGTCCCGAGGCCCGGACCTCATCGAGAGTCGCCACCGCCGCCCCCTCATCAAGGATGCGCGAGCGAAAGGGAGAGAGTTCTTGGTCCATCATAAATTGCCCAAAAGGTATTGCACCACGGCCACAGCGCCCAAGGTGGCGGTTTCCGCCCGCAGGATACGCTCGCCAAGACTCAGGGTCTGCCATCCCGATTGCCGTGCCAGGGCGACCTCATCCCTGGTCAGACCGCCTTCGGGACCAAAGAGCAGCGCCACCGACTGCGCCTCCAGCCACCCCGCAAGCTGTTGCAAACGGCAGTCGTTTTCCTCCTCCCAAAACAGCAGTCGCCGCTCGGCCTGACAGTGGCCGGCAAGATCGTTGATGTCCTGCACCACCTCTATCTCCATCAGGGTCGGGCGCAGGCACTGCTTGCAGGCGGCGACGCCGATACGCCGCCAGCGCTCCAGCCTTTTGGCATTGCGGCCGGCATCGCCGCCGCCCTGACAACGTGCCGTGTGCACGGGCACCACACGGGTAACTCCGAGCTCGGTGCACTTCTGTATCACCATATCCATCTTCTCACCCTTGAGCATGGCCTGATACACCACCAACTCCTTGGCCCTATCAGGCTCAGCCGCCACCGTGGCGACGATGCGGGCCACCGCCCGCTTGCCGACGGCAGCGAGCACTGCCCGGTACACCCGGCCACGGCCGTCGAGCAGCTCTATCTCGCTTGCCACGGGTAAACGCAACACCTTGAAGATATGGCGCGATTCCTCCTCCGAGAGGACCACCTCTTCTTGGTTACAGGTCTTGGGATCAACAAAAAATCTCCGCATCCTTAATTCGTCCGGGCCACCCAGCCACGGCCCCTTCTTTGAAATTGACATTTTCCGGGAACTTCCGTAAGTATTGACGGTGCTCAACCGCCGTCAATCTCTCTCTGCTTGCTCCCAGGACGCGCCGATGCCCAGCGACAAACGACGTCAAGAACGCTTTTCCCTCGATCTCCAGGCGAAAATCACCTACCGCCATGTTGCCGAGCAGCAGCCGCAGAT
>CAYSON010000096.1:0-2447 GCA_964432635.1 uncultured Desulfopila sp. | reverse complement strand
AATATCAGTGCCGGCGGCGCCTTCCTCAAGACCACCCAGCTCTTCCCCTTGGCGGCCAAGGTGCGGGTGGAATTTCTCCTCGACATCGAAGACCTCAAACGCCTCAAATTCATCCTCTCTCTCGACTCCCTGAAAAATCTCGAGAACAACAAGGTTTGGGTAGCCGCCACCGCCATCGTCATCCGCTGCCAGGCCGATGGTGTCGGCATCATTTTCGACACCAACTACCAGGCTACCGCCCTGCGTCCCGCCACCGCCAAGGAGGAGTGACCCCTTCCCTCAGCCCTGACGGCGCAGCGACAGTGCCGCCCACTCGCCGCGCTCGCGCCGCTCAAGCGGGGAGAAGTGTTGCTTGCGGAAATACCCCTCAATGCTCTCCACCTGCTTTCCTGCCAGCAGACCGGAAAGAATGAGCATCCCACCGACACGGGTACTCCTGGCCAGGTCTTCGCCAAGCTCTAGCAGCACGTCGTGAACGATATTGGCAACGACCAGGTCATACTCGTCCTCGATTTTGGCCAGGGGGGTGAGCATCGCCGCCATGGCCTGCTGCATGCCGTTATAGGCGACGTTGTCGGCTGCCGCGCGCACCGCCTCGGGATCGTTGTCGATGGCCAGAACCCGCGAGGCCCCGAAATGCAGGGAGGCCATGCCGAGGATGCCGGTGCCGGTGCCGACGTCGAGCACGGAGCCGCCTGGTTCTTCCGACAAGGCGTGCTGCAGCAGTTCAAGGCACAGGGTGGTGGTGGCATGGTGACCGGTGCCGAAGGCCATGCCCGGGTCCATGGTGATCACCTTTTCTCCCGGGTTGGCTTGGTATTCCTCCCAGGTCGGGGCAATGACCAGGCCGGGGACGATGGCGAACGGGGAAAAATGGCTTTTCCAGGTGGCACTCCAGTCTTCCTCGGCATAGAGCAAAGCGGTGACCTTGGGCATCTCGGTCCTAAACAGCGTGGCCAATTGCTGTACCATGGCGGTCACCCGGGAGACGCTCTCGGCCACCTCCTGCCCGCTCGGATTGGCTTTAGGCAGGTAGCAGATGATGGTGCCGCTGTGTGGCTCGTCCGGGGCACCGGTCTCGACCCCCGCCTCCATCATCCCCACCAGGAAGTCGCTGATCGGCTCGACCAGACGCGGATCGGCGTCGATAAGTATCTTCAGCCAGGTGTTGTCTCCCATTATTGTCCTCACCTCTCCTTCCAATCCATGATTTTGCACCCTGACCGGAAAGAGTTTTTTCTATGACACAGCTTGCCCCTCGACTCCCTCGGTTTCAGCGGCTCCGCCAATATACTCCAATCGATTCTAAACTTTTACCGAAATGATTACACCCTGGTCGCCATCAATCGCCTCTGCCATGAACATTTGCTGTTTTCCGCCCTGGTGCTGATTCCCTGGCGATCGGGGATTGGCGACAAGCAGTACAAGGATCTCGAAGCCGGGGATGAGGGGTTGGCCTGAAGCCCCCATCTGCGCCCGGCTGAAGTCAATATGCCTCAGACAGCTGTCGAGGCACCACATAAAAGCGACTGCTGCGGTGCACTAAGGTTGCCCGGCACCTTGTGATTGTGGTAAAGAACGAGTCTGGTGTAATCCGCTGTGGTCACATTTAACCCCGATAACAGGGTGGAAGTTACGGCACAAAAAGCCGATCCACGTTTGCCGCGCTCTTCCCCCGGCAGCATTTTGCAAAAGGAGAACTCATGGTAAAGAAAATCATCCTTCGCGATGACGAGATGCCCACCCAATGGTATAACGTCGTGCCCGATCTACCGGGCGGCCTCTTACCGCCGCTCGACCCTGAGACCAAACAGCCGATGGGCCCGGAGAAGCTGGCCAAGGTCTTCCCCATGGGCCTGCTCGAGCAGGAGATGTGCACCGCCCGCTATGTCGACATCCCCGAGGAGGTGCTGGAAATCCTCAAGATCTGGCGGCCTTCGCCCCTGGTGCGCGCCTTCAGTCTGGAGAAGGCCCTAGGCACCAAGGCCAAAATCTTCTTCAAGAATGAAGGGGTGTCGCCGGTGGGCTCGCACAAGGCGAACAGTGCCGTGCCCCAGGCCTACTACAACAAGCGCGAGGGCGTCAAGCGGCTCGCCACCGAGACCGGTGCCGGTCAATGGGGCAGCGCCCTCTCTCTGGCCACCAGCAAGTTCGGCCTTGAGTGCAAGGTGTACATGGTGCGGGTATCGTTTGACCAAAAACCCTACCGCAAGTCGATCATGCAGACCTTCGGCGCCACCGTGGTGGCCAGCCCGAGTCAGGATACGCACACCGGTCGAGCCAGCCTCGAACAGACGCCCGACACCCCGGGCTCACTGGGCATCGCCATCTCCGAGGCCCTCGAAGATGCCGCCTCACGAGAGGACACCAAGTACGCCCTCGGCTCGGTGCTCAACCACGTCATCCTCCACCAATCGATCATCGGCCTTGAGGCCAAGAAACAGATG
>CAYSON010000095.1:6623-9393 GCA_964432635.1 uncultured Desulfopila sp. | reverse complement strand
CCCCTTGACCGTCTCATCGTTCATGCCGATGTTGAGCACGGTGTCCATCATCCCTGGCATAGAAAACTTGGCACCGGAGCGGCAGGAGAGCAACAACGGCCGATGAGGATCACCAAATTTTTTCCCGGTGGCCTGTTCGATAGCCTGCAGCGCGTGGTCAACCTGCGTCCATAAGCCTTCTGGAAGCTTTTCCCCCAGTGAGAGGAATTCATTGCACGCCTCGGTGGTGATGATAAAACCTGGGGGAACCGGCACCCCGATGCGCGTCATCTCCGCTAGATTGGCCCCCTTGCCCCCCAGCAAACCTTTCGCGCCATCCCAACTGCCGGCATAAGCCTCGGCCTCATCCAGTTCCTCAAAGCCATACACCCACTTTTTGCTCATGCTGAACCTCCCGGAACAGACCGCACCCGTTCCCAGTTAATTTTATTTTCCTTCATAGCTTTTTAAATGACTCTTCAGCGCATCAACAACAATCTCGACCATCGGTTTTCCTCTGTCGGCCGAAGCAAGACGAAGTTGGCGATGGACGTCCGCAGGAATGAATGCAGTGATTTTTTTCTCTGCTAAATAGGGATTGAGCTTTGGCCTTCCGATGGTCTTCTGTGATTGATGCAGCATCACATCATTATTGATCACCGATCCGATATTGTCGAGCAAACTTCCCTTCTTTGCTGCCATAATAAATCCCTATTGCTGTAAAATGTATTACATCTATTTTTTGTTTATTTTTATTATTTTCCCTATTTCTACCAGCAACGTTCCCATCTCTCTTGCGGCCGGACTGGTGCGGTCATACTCGATCACCGATTGTCCGGTAATGAGGCTTTGCTTGTATGCCTCGCGGTTGTGCAGCATGGCATCGAGAACCGGTACCGAGGGGTAGAGTCGGGAGAGCGTCTCCCTGATTTCTCCGGCCAGGGTGGTACGCAGTGTGATGCGATTTATCAGCAGCCTGACCTTGAGTTTTGGATTATATTTTTCCTTGATCATGCCAAGCGCTTTAACGGTCCGTGCCATTGCCCGCACATCCAAGGGAGAAGGCTGCACAGGGATTATGACCAAATGGGAGACTGCCGCAACCTGATACATGAGCTCATCGGAGTGAGGAGCGGTATCGATGAAGATTGTCCCTTCCTTGAGTTTCTCAATGAGTCGATGGGGTTTTTCTTTGGTCTCGTACAAAAAGAGATTTTCCCGCTGATGCCCGGCCAGGGTTTGCATGCAGCTCAACTGTTCGTCGGCATCGACCAAGGCCACCCGGGGTTTTCCGGGAAGCCCGGCGACCGCCAAGGCCAGATTGATGGCAACCGTGCTTTTCCCCGAGCCACCTTTCTGGCTAATAATTGATATTTTCATAAATGTCCTTTTTACAGCTTATATATAAATAGACATAATCCGGCCACAAGGTACCTCAAAAAATGGTTGTCGTCAAAGGCATTGAGTGTTGTGGAGCAATCCCGATAGGGGAAGACGAACCATGCTCCTTAGACACAGCAAGGCATCAACACTGGAAGTCAACCGGTAAAACACGAAACAACTTGGCTTGAGAATGGACCCGCCGGCAAAGCACACCGCCGGGTCCAACCGGCTAAACCACGCCCTGGTCGAGCATCGAGTTAACCACTTTGACAAAGCCGGCGATATTGGCGCCGGCTA
The DNA here is from genome assembly GCA_964432635.1 of uncultured Desulfopila sp. Lineage (GTDB taxonomy): Bacteria > Desulfobacterota > Desulfobulbia > Desulfobulbales > Desulfocapsaceae > Desulforhopalus_A. The sequence continues at coordinate 7,734 of CAYSON010000095.1, read as the reverse complement.
CATAGTTGCCGGGGTGACCATAGTGTTCGGCGGTCTCTTTGCACATCTTGTGAATATTGTGCATGATGCCGTGCAAGCGCTTGTCGACTTCTTCGCGCGGCCAGTTGAGGCGCATCGAGTTCTGCGACATCTCCAGCCCCGACACCGAAACCCCGCCGGCGTTGGCGGCCTTGCCCGGCCCGTAGAGGATCTTGTGGTGTAGAAAGATATTGACGCCTTCCGGGGTTGTCGGCATGTTCGCCCCCTCGGCGACGGAAGAAATACCGTTGTTGACCAGATTCTGGGCGTCCTTGTCGTTGATCTCGTTCTGGGTAGCGCTGGGGAAGGCGCAGTCAGCCTTGTGGTCCCAGAGGGGGTTGTAGCCAAGGCTGGTATCGGCGGGTGTGAAGGTTGCCTGCGGATACTTCTCGACATAGGCGCTGACCCGGCCGCGTCGATAGTTTTTCAGTTCCTTGAGATAGGCCAGTTTTTCCCTGTCGATACCCTGCGGATCATAAATGTATCCGGAAGAATCGGAGCAGGTCAGTGGTTTAGCCCCCAGGTCGAGAAGTTTTTCGATGGTGAACTGGGCGACGTTGCCGGAACCAGAAACCAGGCAGGTCTTACCCTCCAACGTCTGGCCTCGGGTAGCGAGCATCTCGGCGGCGAAATAAACGCAACCATAACCGGTGGCCTCGGGACGAATCAGGCTGCCGCCCCAGTTGAGGCTCTTGCCGGTGAGCACCCCGGTGAACTCACGGGCCAACTTCTTATACATGCCGAAGAGGTAGCCGATCTCCCGGGCGCCGACGCCAATATCTCCGGCAGGTACGTCGGTGTCGGGCCCGATATGGCGGAACAACTCGGCCATAAAACTCTGGCAGAAACGCATCACCTCCCCGTCCGACTTGCCCTTGGGGTCAAAGTCGGAGCCGCCCTTACCGCCACCCATGGGCAGGGAGGTCAGGGCATTCTTGAATACCTGCTCGAAGGCAAGAAACTTAAGGATGGAGAGGTTAACCGAGGGGTGAAAACGCAAGCCGCCCTTGTAGGGGCCGATGGCGCTGTTCATCTGGATGCGGTAGCCGCGATTGACCCGCACCTGACCCTGATCATCAACCCAGGGGACGCG
>CAYSON010000095.1:0-6613 GCA_964432635.1 uncultured Desulfopila sp. | reverse complement strand
GCTCGACGATACGCTCGAGGATGGCCTCTCGGCGATACTGCGGATTTTTGTCGAGAACCGGACGGATCGACTCCACCACCTCAGTAACCGCCTGATGAAATTCCCGCTCGTACGGGTCCCGGTCGATAACGAACTTGATGTGCTCCATACGTGCTCCTTTGAAGAGTGGTTGATCTATCGACAAGAAGGATGGCTGAGGCAATTCAGCCGGCCCTTTGCCTTTCATTTCCCCGTTTGTCACCTAATTTTATATCACAAAACACATCGCAATGCCAGTTTGTACACCAAAATGGTGCACAATTTACAACACCGCACCATTGCTCTATTGCCAATACCTCGCCACGCTATCGACGCCTGAGAAAGGAGCGGCAATCACCAGGCAAGGGATTGCCGCCCAGCTCACTGTCCTTTTTGCAAAATCTTGGCCCCACCCAGCTCTGCCAAACCGGCGCTTTTGGCCAAATCGGTCCACAGGGTGCCGCTGCCGGCATGGATGACATTCACTTTCATCCCGGCGTTGAGGGTCTCGGCAAAACGGTACTGCGTAAAGGCCTGCGCATCACCGAAGGCCGTCGCCTTGAGCTGCAGGCCGCGGGCGCGCTCGCCATCGACTTTTTGCAACGCCTGGGCCTTGGCTTGGCCGAGAACCCGTACCTTATCGGCGGCGATAGCCGCTGTCAGCTTCTTGATCTCCGCCGCCTTTTTCAAGGTCTCGCCCTGAATGCGGGCCACCTGCTTACCGAGGTCAGCGGCAATCTCCGCCTTCAACTTCTCGGTCTCCTGCTGCACCTGTTCGCCCCGCTGTTGAATAAGTGATACCTCGGTGTTCAACTCCGCCTCCTTACGAGCGGTGTTCTGCCGTTCCTTGTTGGTCAGATCCTGCTCGACGGCGATGCTCGACTGCTGGATCGGCTCGCGGATCTCGTCGGGGACCTCGACGTGTCGAATCAGGGCGTTGTAAATCTTGATACCCTTAGCCCCCAGGGTCTGCTCGAGGGCGGCGGTGATGTCGTTCTGGAACTTCTCGCGGCCTTCACCGACGATAAAGTCTTTGGCGCGGTATTCAGAGCCCTTGTTGCGGGAAATGGAGGTGATCTGCGGCATGATGATTTTGTCAACCACCGCCGGCAGGTCGCCGTAGCGGCGGAAGATGTCGGAAATACTCTTGGGGGCCAGCTCGAACTCCACGGTCATGTCAAGGCTGATCTGAAAGCCGTCGCGGGAAGGAAAGCTGACCATCTCGGCGAGGTTCATCTCGCCCTCTTCCAGGGGTGGTGGAGTCTGCGCCGGAGCCGGGGCTTTGCCGGCGGCAAAATCGACCTTTTTGCCACTCTGATGTCGTTGCTGCTCCTGGCTCGAGCTCAAGCGCTTACTCAGATAATCCTGTCGTTTGGCCTCCTGCTTTTCCAGCACCGCCGACTGCAGTACGTTCAGGGCCTCGTTGCTGCCCAGCTGCCGCGCCTTGGTTACCACCTTGCTGCCGCTGCGCCCGAGCAGCGACACCTGATTGATGCCGATCTCAAGCACATCGACCTTATACTCCTTGGGGTTGACGTAGTAAAGCCCCGGCTGCAGCACCTCACGCCGTACCCCCTGCTGCCTGGGGCCGGCAAACTCACCGCTTTCCGCCTGCTCGCCGGAGAGCGAGGTGATCACCCCGGCATAGCCGATGGGGATACTGATGGCATCGATAATCTCAACATGATAGCCGTGTGGGTTGAGGCGGTACTTGCCCGGGCCGAGGACGCTGCGCCAAATGCCCTTCTCACCGCGCTCGGCGAGAAATTCTCCGTCGGCCAAGTTGGTACCAACCTTGGAGGTAACCACCGCCACCTTGCCCGGCTCGACCAGAGTGACCGGCACGATATCCCACTGATAGAAAAAGGGATTGAGAAAGTGCCGCCCCTCGCCGAAAGGCACTTCGCGAATACCCCGCTGCCCTTCCTTGGCGAGAATCTGTCCGGGGGCTAGGGGATCGCCGTTCTTGGCGGTGATAATCGCCATTTCGTTGGGGCTGACATAAAAGCGGCAGAAGCCCCACAACCAGGCGGTCTCGGCTACAGCGGCGAGGACAACGACAAAGATCGCGAACTTGACCATCCTGCTCATTTGCCACCTCCCTTGCCGGGTACGAAGGTGCCGAAGATGCGGCCCAGTCCCTCGGCCGAGTCCCCGGCCAGCACTGACTGCACCTGTGGCCCGACTTTCTCATAAAGGGTATAGCGGGCAAAGATGTCGCCACCGCCGAGGGCGGCGACTCGACTCTTCAAGATGTTCGCCTCGGCCTCGTTTTGGGCCTTGACGGCGTCCTTTTCACCGTCGGCGGTGAGCAAAATGGCCTCGGCCTGGGATATGGCCGCCTCATATTCGAGCTTGGCCACCTCGAGATCCTTGGCAGCAGCTATGAGCCGCACACTCTGATCCTGCTCAGCATCAATAACGGCGCGAATGCGCTTGGTGTCGGCTTCAACCTTTTCGCGGCTCTGAATGGCCAGCATCTCCTGCTTGGTCAACTCGGCTTTTGACTGGGCCTGAACAATCTGCTGCTCGTACTTGGCAGCATCCTGCACCGCCAGCTCGCGGTCGCGATTGATCGAGGCAATCTCGTCGGGAACGATGATCTTGCGCACCAGTACCGACTTGATGTCAACTCCCCAGCCTTTGGACTTGCTGCGCAGGTGGTTTTCCAGATCGTTCTGGAACCTCTGTCGGGTCTCGCCGACGATAAAATTGACCGCCGGGTGTTTGCTGCCTTCGACCCGGGAAAAGCCGCGGGCCCTGGGGAGGATGAGCTTTTTGATGATATCGTCCATGTCGCCGACGCGATGGGTGAGATAGGCAGACTCACTCCGTTCAACGGCAAATTCGATGGTCCCCTCGACGGTCACCGAGAAGCCGTCAAGGGTCAAGAAGTTGATGACGTCCTTGCCGGACATCTCGAAACGCTGACTCTGGGTGTTGCCCTCGACCACATTGTACATGTAGGGGTTGAGGTAGTGGGTGCCGGGATCAAGCAGGCTGCCGGTGACACCTTTCAAACCCTCGCGCACCATGAACGAGTTCCACTCCTCGGCGGTGAGATCGCCGCCGAGCACGTCTCTGCCGGTGAGGTCGGTGACCACGCCGACATACCCGGGGTTGATGTTGATGGCATCGAAGAGGGCGACATGATAGGCGTAGGGATTGATGCGGTATTTCCCGGGACGGAGAACGTCGGCGAGAATGCCGCGCTGGTTGTCGCCGGCGATGATATGCCCTGGTGGTAACTCCTCACCAAAGAGGCGGGTCATCACCCCCAGCTTGCCGGCTGGGACATCGAGGATGCGGCGAATCTTCCAGCTCCAGGTGTAGGGATTACGAAAATAGCGTCCCTCACTGAGAACTTCGAGCTGAATGCCCTTTTGCTCCTCGGTCAGGGCCATCACTTGACCAGCCGGCGGGTCGTCGCCGGTCTTGCGGATAAGCACGGCGATCTCCCCCGCCTCCGGTTCGATTCGGCAGAACAACCAGATAAAGGCCGCCAGCGCCAGAGGGACCCCGCCGATCAAAAGCGGTACAAGCGGCAGACTTGGCAGCGACGGCAGGGAGAAGCGCCTCTTTGGCGGAGGGGTTATGGTCGCATCCGCGCTTTCCTCGGCGTCTCTCTCTTCCTTTTCCCTTTTCATTTCCACACCTCGCTCCATGATATTTTTCCTCGCCGCTAGCCCTCCTCCTCGCTCAGCTTAATAGGTGAGACAGGAGGCATTGAGGATGCCGATGGCAATTGACAAAGCCCCGAGGAAAATGCCGCTCGACACCTGCCCCTCATGGATGTTGGTGACGATGTCGGAAAATCTCTTCCACACCACCACGAAAAGCAACACCTGAATGACCATGGCGACGATGCTCCACATGATCACGTCGAGTACTCCGACGCTGTTGGCGATGACACTGGCCACCGGCAGTACGAAGCCGATTATCGCTCCGCCCAGGCTGCAGGCGGCCGAGGCATTGCCTTTGCGAATCTGCTCCAGCTCGGTGTATGGTGTAAGCCGTGTATAAACGTATAAAAAGACGACAAACAAGGCCAGGGCCGTACCCAGGTAGATAGCAAAATTGGCAATCCCCGCAAAGAACCCACCACTCATGTTGAACCTCCTGCAATCTTTATGTTTTCAACAACAGTTGACAGCTGTCTCGGCAACCCGCCCGATAGTCTTCTTCTCTACTGCCCATCCTCGCCCGGCACGAAATAATGGGGCACGAACATCGAGGTGTTCTTGGTAATCACCGAGTAATCCTCACGAATCCCCAGCCCGGCAGGCTCCTCGCCGATGACCCAGGAGCCGATAAGGGTGTAACAGTCGCCGTGCCGGGGCAAGGGGCGATACTCCTGGAAGACCTGGCGACCTTCGCCGTAGCTGCCGCCGTTCTCTGCTACCAATCGCCCGGCAGATACCACGTGAATGTTGGCCCCCTCCCGAGAAAAAAACGGCTTTTGCACGTAATCAACCAACTCTCGCGGTTCGTCGGCATAGGCGGGCAGCAGGTTATCATGACCGGGATAAAGTTCCCAGAGCAGGGGCAACAGGCCTTTGTTGGAGAGCAGCAGCTTCCACATCGGTTCGTACAGGCGAGGCCCGTGCCCGGCGAGGAGATGGGCGCCAAATTCATCGGCCAGCAACCACTCAAGCGGATACAGTTTAAAGAGGCCCGAGATCGGCCGCTGTTCGCCGTCGACGAAGAAGCGCTGCCCGTAGTCGAAACCGATGCGGTCGATGGTGAGAAAGGCGGTGGTAAAGCCAGACTGGACAGCGAGATCGCGCAGGTATTCGACGGTGACCTGGTCCTCCTGATGTTCGTCTACGGCGGCAAAATGAAAGGGCTCGCCGCCATGTTGCCGAAAGAGTACCTGGAAACGGGCAAGCAGTTTTTCATGGATCGAATTGAACTGATCCATGCGCGGCATGGTCTCCTCCAACCATAGCCACTGAGCGATGGAGGATTCGTAGAGCGAGGTCGGGGTGTCGGCATTGAACTCGAGCAGTTTGGCCGGGCCGTTGCCATCATAGGAAAAGTCAAAGCGCCCGTAGAGGCTTGGATCACGCCGTTCCCAGGAGGATGTGACGGCGTCCCGCCAGGGTTCGGGGATGGCCAGATCGTCCCAGCGCCCCTGCCTCACTACATGGTCGACGACAGCAAGGCACATTTCGTTTATTTCCAGGGTTACGTCGTCAAGGTAGTCGATCTGCTCTGAAGTGAACTCGTAGCAAATCCCCTCGCGCCAATATTCCCCGTCCATGGAGTGGAAGGAAAACCCCGCCTCTTCAAACTTCTCTTTCCAATCCGGCCGCTTGGCGACCCTTTTGCGAATCATGAGGAGACTCCGTGCGAGGAGCCACTTTTGCCGAAGCCGCCACTTTTGATCGAAGCCGGCACCGAGGCAAAAGCACGCGACTGGTTGGAAGAGACGGCCTTGGCATAAAAAGCGTTGGAGCTGCTCAGCATTGGCTTATGACCATGCTTGCGCGAGTAAAAATAATGATTGCGGTCGTCATCGTCGTAATAGGTCTCCGGACCAAGGACGGCGTTACCGAGCTGCTCGCACTCCTCTGCATCCCCCCAATCCTTGAGGCAATCCGCCACAGAGGCGTATTGGCTGCGCGTCGCCGAAATATTCGATTCACAGGCGGTCAAGGAGAGGGTGGAAAGCAGAACCAGGGTGATACAGGGGGATCGTTTCATTGCATTGGTTCCTCTCGTAGGTGGGTCTTGTCGTGGTAACGCTAGCTGAACTGCAGTCGGCGCTCGCCAATGGTGATCGCCGCGTCGCCGGGAGCGAGGGGAAACTCGTCGGCTGGGTTGAAGATCTGCTCGCCGCCGCGACGAAGGCCGATCAGCACGTGCTTGGCCTGGTGGCAGCGAGCACTGAGATCCCCATAGCAGCGAATGGCTACCTCTGCGTCAATGATGGTGAGGTACAGTTGCTGGCCGGTGGCACTGGAGAGCAGCTCCTCGATCAACTCCTGCGCCCCGGGGTTGAGCAGTTCGTGGCTGATGAAGCGCGACTCGAATCTCGACAAACAGACAATGCGGTCGCATTTTGCACGACGAAAAAGCTCGACCATGCCGGAATCGATACACTCCACCGCCGAAATCACCTTGGCGGCGCGGGTTTCGATGGCCAGGGCGATGGCCAGGTTGAGGTTGTCCGACCCCGAATCTTTGGGATCGCGACATAGAATGACCACATAGTCGGCAAAATCAATGGCGGCGCGAGCCAGGGTGTCGTCGCGGGTGGGATTGCCGCGAATGTAGTGAACGTCGTGACCGCAAAAGATCTGCGGCAGTTCCTCGAGATCCTCGGCGATGATGACCACCTCGCGGTCGCTGCCGATGGTTGGGTCGCGCCGCAGTTCGCGGATCACCTGCTCGACCTTGGCGACGGAGGGCACGTTGATGACAATCAGATGATTTTTCAGGTTCATGACGCCCATCCCTTTGCGTTTTTGACTCTGACTGAAGACCAGGGCGGAGGAGACCGCCGAGAGGAGATAGCCGAGAATGCCGATGCCGACGAACATCAGCGGCACCCCCACAGCAAAACGGCCAAGGGGAGTCTTAGGAAAGAAAT
>CAYSON010000094.1:1330-9479 GCA_964432635.1 uncultured Desulfopila sp. | reverse complement strand
ATTGAACTCCTATTTGCTCGACTGCATGATCCTTGCTTGGTCCTGTTCCAGGTATTTGTTTGCAGCGTACAGAGTGGTACGTTTTCGGGATAGGAGCAGGCTCAGGGAGGAGATCGCAAGGATTTGATGGGGAAGGGCCTTGTTGTTAAAAGCCGAAAGATAGCGACCATTGTATCACCTTCTCTTGAGGCGAAGTTGCTTTCTCAGGTTTGTGCTGTATCCTATTAGGTTCAGCGGGTGATCACAGCAGTCATGCGCAGGCCAAATTCCGTCGGCATACATCTTTTACGTCTTTCTGAAAAGCTCTCCAGCCTATCATAGGTATATTGCCTTAGTGCCACAACGTCTCCTTCACCTCTCTCCTGCCGGATGCAAGCGCAGAGGATTTCTGCCAGCTTGCGGTAGATCCGTTTTTTGATGCATTAAAACTGCGGTTTTTCTTTAGAATAACGGAGCCATATCACTATGCAGCATTCCATCCTCCGTCTCCCCATACCTTTGGAACGGGTCGGTAACGTTCCTCACCCAAGAACTTTGGCCGTATGAATATCCTCATCGGTAGAAAAACCTCGGGTAACGTACCACTAAGGAAAAATTGGACCCATCGACACTTATCGGGTACTTCGTCAGCGCGGATGAAGCTCGAAAATCTTTACGACGGATTGCCAATCTTGGCTTGCGCCGGGTTGCTGTGGTGCACCAGGCAAATGACGGAACGATCGCCATTACCGATCCTTTTGTCCTCCGCCGGGCACTTTGGCTCACCCTCGCCGCCTGTATCGGCGGCGGATTCACCTCAGTGGTCTGGCTGACGCATCACCTTTGGCCCTCTCCTCCAATCATAAGCCTGGCGTCGGCCCTGACGCTGGCCCTCGCCGCCACCACGACAACCATTGTCGCCACCGCCTTCTCGATGCGGCGCGACCGCTATGGCGTAAGCAAAACGATCATGGCCGATCATGCCCGCTGGCTTATGCCCGGCGAGTCGGTCATCATCCTCCAGGCCTCAGTGGAATCACTCCATCTGCCGCTGGCTTTGCTCCACGAAACCAGCGACGTCCCCCCGGCAGTATTCGTCATTCACCAAAGGCGCGAACGGCGCACCAGGCAACGTGCATCAGCACTGAAAGTACCGGTAAATAACATCCAGGAACATGCCGAACGTCATGCCGGTGAACAGCAGGTCGACCGTCAGCCGCAGCAGAATAAAGAACTCCTCAAGCGAATCACCGCCACCCGCAGATGGGTGGGCCAGATCTGTGCCGACCTCACCGCCGCCAGCCGGCTGGAACAGAAAACCAGCCCGACCGCCGATTGGTTGCTCGACAACCAATTCATCCTCGAAGGGACATCCCGTGATATCCTCGTCAATCTCCCGTGGCGTTTTTATCGACAGCTGCCGATTCTCGCCTCCGAGCCCTACCGGGGCCTGCCATGCATTTACGGCCTGGCCAAGGATCTCGTTGCTCACACTGAACTACGCGTGGATCGGGAGAATCTGCTGATTTTCATCAACTCCTTTCAATCTGTCCGCACTCTTTCAAGTGGTGAGCTCTGGGCTATTCCCCAGATGGTTCGTATCGCCCTGATTGAAAGCATCCAGAGTCTTGCGGTCACTGCCCTGGCTGACCTGCGTGAGCGCCAGTTGGCCGAACTGTGGGCGAACAGATTGATCGCCGCCAATCGCCGCGAATCCAGGTCAACCTTTACCATTCTGGCCGAACTTGCCAAAGCGGAGCCTACTCCCAGTCCGTACTTCGGCACTCAGCTGGTCAGCCTGCTCTATGACGAAACCGCGGCTTTGGTGCAGATCCAGAGCTGGCTCGAACGGTCATTTAAAACACCTCTCCACGAAGTAATCCAGAGCGAACAGAACAGACAAACGAGAGAGCAGCTGTCCTGCTGCAATGCGTTCACCAGCCTGCGGCAATTGGCGCTGCTCGACTGGCGGGAGATCTTTGAGAAACTCAGCCGGGTGGAAGAGGTATTGCGCCGTGACCCATCCGGCATCTATGGAAACATGGATTTTACCACCCGCGACCGGTGTCGCCGGGCAATTGAGGATCTCTCTCGCGCTTCCGGTCAGAGGGAGGAGGAGATTGCCCTCTTTGTCGTCAAATGTGCAACCCAGGCGAGTCTTGAAAATACCGGCGATGATCGACGCCGCCATGTCTGCGCCTGGCTGATTGGCGAAGAACGGGTGGAGGTTTCCCGACTTCTTGCTTGTCGCGATACGTTCGAATTCCGCATGCTGGCTTGGCTGAAACTGCACCATACTCCGGCCTATGGAGCAGTTGTTGGCGGCTTTTCCGCCCTTTTTATAGCACTGCTGGCCTCCATGGGCATGAAGGCCAGCAGTGGTCACCCCGCCATCCTCGTCCCGCTGGTGCTGTTGCTCGCCATTCCCGTCATCCAGATGGTCATCGAGGTGGTCAATTATCTCATCAGTCGTTTTTTGCCAAGTCGCCCGTTGCCGAAGATGGACTTTGAAACGACCACCATTCCTGACGAGTTCCGAACTCTGGTTGTCGTGCCGTTGCTGCTGGTAGACGCTGAAACCATCCAGGCCGAGGTGGAAAAACTGGAGATCCGTTACCTCGCCAACAAGGAAGACAACCTTCTGTTCAGCCTGTTCACCGACTATACCGATGCGCCTGCTCTCGCCCGCACAGGCGACGACGAGCTATTGCAATTTGCCGAAAGCTGTATGGCCGATCTCTCTGCCCGGCAGGCTGGTGGCCGATTTTTCCTCTTTCATCGCCAGCGCACCTGGAACGAGTCCGAACAGATGTTTATCGGCTGGGAGCGCAAGCGGGGCAAGCTTGAGGAACTGAACTGCCTGATCGATGGCTCCCGGTCCGAGGCCGCTGCCTCTTTGGTCCGGGTCGGCAGCCCGGAGGAACTGGTTGATGTCCGCTTCATCATTACCCTCGACAGTGACACCCAACTCCCCCATGGAGCCGCCCGCCGGCTGGTCGAAACCATAGCTCACCCGCTCAACCAACCGCGCTTCGATGAGCACGGCCAGATACTGCCCGGCACGTTCACCATCATTCAACCGCGGGTGAGCCCAACGCTTGCCAGTACCAGTGCCTCCGTTTTCAGCAGGCTCTTCGCCGATGCCATCGGAGTCGATCCTTACACCCAGGTGGTCTCAGACATTTACCAGGACGTAAGCGGTGAAGGTTCTTACCATGGCAAGGGTATTTACGATGTCCACGCCTTCAGCCGGGTGCTGTCGGGGAAATTCCCCAGCGACTGGATCCTCAGCCATGATCTCATCGAAGGTGCCCATGTCCGGGTAGGACTGGCAAGCGACATCGAACTGTTTGACGACTTTCCCCAGGGCTATCAAGGTTATTCAAGTCGGGCACATCGCTGGATACGCGGGGACTGGCAGATTGCCGACTGGATTTTGGCAACCGTCCCTCTGTCAAGCGGAGGCAGAGGAAAAAACCCGCTGTCGCTTCTCAATCGCTGGAAGATTCTCGACAACCTGCGCCGCAGTCTCCTTCCGGCCACGAGTATTGGTCTGCTGCTCTATTCCTGGCTGTTCTCGCCCCAGATTGGGCTGGTGGCTTCCCTTCTCGTTGGTATGCAGCTCCTCTTTCATCCTCTGGCACAGCCCTTCACTATGGCGACATCCAAGAAAGGCTTGCAGCATCTTGAACTGTCAAAAATTCTCCATGACCTGCTCCGGGCGATCGCCGATGCCTCCCTCCTGCCGCACCAGGCGGCAGTGAGCCTTGACGCCATAATTCGCACCTGCTATCGGCGCTTTGTCTCCCGCCGCGGTCTTCTTGAGTGGAAGGCTCAGGCCAGCCCTTGGCAAACCTCGCGCCGACAGCCGCTGTTTGTTGCCGGCCTGGCCCTTGGGAGTCTGTTCAGTATTCTCACCGGCCTCATGGTCTGGTGGCTCATGCCCGGCAGTTTGCCGCAAGCCATTCCCTGGCTCGGGCTTTGGCTGTTGTCACCGCTGCTCGGTTGGCTCCTCAACCTGCGCCCCGCCAGTCAGCCTCGGGATCAGCCTCTGTCCGCCCCTGATAGCCGTATGCTCCGGCTCATCGCCCGTCGCACCTGGCGGTATTTTCACACCTTCGTCAACGCCGAAAGCTCCTGGCTTCCCCCGGACAACTATCAAGTATCGTTGCAGAATCGTCTGGCGATGCGCACCAGTCCAACCAACATCGGTCTCGGATTGACCAGCATTGTCGCCGCTCACGATTTTGGTTACCTTACCGTCGACCAGGTCGTGGAAAAAATCGGCAAGTCCATGGCGAGTGTCTTGCGGCTTGAGCGCTACGAGGGACATCTCCTCAACTGGTACGACATAGAAAACCTCACCCCCCTGGAACCACGCTACGTCTCCACCGTTGACAGTGGCAACCTGCTTGGAGCCCTGTGGGCCTTAGACCAGGGGCTTGAGGAACTCATGGGTGTCCCACTCCTTGATGAAAAGTATTGTGCCGGCCTGGTGGACACCGCATCGATCCTCCTGGAAACCTCCCAGAAAAAGGATGGTGGCGGGAACAGTCATCCCTTCGACCATGCCGTGACGCAGTTGCTCGCCCCATCAACCGGTGTCGCCGACCTCCTTGCCAGACAACAGCTCGTTGCCCCGCATATTGGTGCCCTGCTCACCGCAACAGATGCCGATAACCCGTGGGGCGCCGAACTCCGCCATCAGCAATCAGCCTGGGAGAGCAACACCGAGCGCTATCTCCAGTGGCTGCTTATCCTTGGCGAGAAGAGCGAGGAAGAGCTGGTACCCCTGGGACCTGACATTGTCGTGGCGTTCCGGAACACATTTGCACGATCCCCTTCCCTCAAGGATCTGGCCCATAGCAAGGTCGATGTGATCTCTCTTCTCACAGCAGCAACAGGACTCCCGGAGGAAGATGCTGGCCTCGGTGACTGGCGCGACCGGGTTCTTGCCTCCTTCGCCAACGCCCAATGGCTCGCCGGTGAAACCCTGGGACTCACCGAGCGTTTGCTGGGCGAGATTCGATCAGTTTCGACAGGGATGAATCTCGGGTTTCTTTACGATAAAAAGCGTAAGCTCTTTGCCATTGGCTATAACGTTTCCAATAACCGCCTTGATGCCTCCAGCTATGACCTGTTGGCAAGTGAAGCACGGCTTGCCAGTTTTATAGCCATTGCCCGAGGCGATGCCCCTCTGGAACATTGGTTTTCCCTGAGCCGACCCTATGGCGCCATCGGTCGGCTCAGGGTATTGCTCAGCTGGACCGGAACGATGTTTGAGTATCTGATGCCGCTGCTCTTCCAGCATTCCTACCCTAACTCTCTCCTCGACAAGGCGGCCAGACAGGCAGTGGTAGTGCAGATTGCTTACGGCAAGGCCCGCCAGGTGCCGTGGGGCATTTCCGAGTCGGCCTTTGCCGATCTCGACCTGGAGAAGACCTATCAATACCGGGCCTTTGGTGTTCCGGCGCTTGGTCTCAAGCGAGGTCTCGAGGAGCAGCTGGTCATTGCCCCCTATGCCACCCTTCTGGCCCTGCAGGTAAGCCCGCAGGAAGCGCTGAAAAACTTGAAACGCCTTTCCGCACTGGGTCTGCTCGGAGAGTATGGCTACTTCGAGGCCATGGATTTCAGCAGACAACCCAAACGGAGCACCATTCCCCAGGCGGAGAAACGTGGGGTGATTATTGAAGCCTACATGGCCCATCACCAGGGCATGGCCTTTCTCGCCATCACCAACTTTCTTCACAATGATCCCTTTCCACGTCGCTTTCACGCCGATCCCCGCGTTCGCGCCTGCGAACCTCTGTTACAGGAACGCATCCCCGTTCTGCCACCGCTCCATCTCATCGCCACCAGAGAGAATGAAGAACAGCTGATCAGTCCAAATCTTGCGTTCCCCCCGGGCAACTCCTTGACCACGCCACACACCGCGACGCCTAACTCGATCCTGCTCGCCAACGGTCGTTATGGGGTGCTGGTGACCAACAGCGGGGGTGGGTACAGCCAGTGGAATGGTCGGGAAATCAGCCGCTTCAGGTTCGATCCCACCTGCGACGGATTGGGAACCTTCTGCTATATCCATGAGGCCGAGCCCGACGCTCTGTGGTCAACCAGCTACCACCCGGTCGGAGGCAACCCTGAAGAATATTCAGTCAACTTCGCCTTGGATCGAGCCGTATTCAGGCGCTCCGATCATGGTATTGTCACCACTACCGAGATCATCGTCTCTCCGGAGGATGACGTAGAAGTACGGCGCATAACGCTTCTCAACCAGTCAGGTCGCACACGCCACCTGAGACTTACCAGCTATATTGAACTCTCCCTGGCCAACCATAACGCCGACCGCCAGCATCCGGCATTTAACAAGCTGTTCATCGAAACCGAAGCGCAAGCAGAGACACAGGCCCTGATCGCCTTCCGACGCCCGCGAGCAACCGATGACCCGCCCCTGTTTGTCGCCCACTGCCTCACCACCCTGCCATCCGGCGATGAGGATCAGCCCCTGCAGGAGTGGGAATTCGAAACCGACCGCAGCCGCTTTATTGGCCGCGGCCACACTCTCGCCAATCCCATGGGCGCAAAACGGCCCCTCGGCAATAGCGAGGGGTTCGTGCTCGATCCGATATTCAGCATCCGTCAAACCATCCACTTGCTTCCAGGCCAGCAGCTCCAGCTTGTATTGGTGGTGGCTGCCGGGGCGACTCGTGACCATGTACTTTTCCTCATCGATAAATATCGCGCTCCCCATGCCACCGAACGGGCCATGGACTTCGCCTGGCATTCGGCCCAGCAACAGTTGCAGATGCTGCATATTCAGGCCGAAGATGCCCGCCGCTTTCAACAGCTGGCAAGTCACCTGATCTTCCCCCATGGCCCTTTGCGCGGTGCGGTGAAAAATCTTGAAGAGAACCGCAAAGGCCAGGCAGGGCTGTGGCCTTACGGCATTTCCGGTGATCTGCCGATCCTTCTTGTTACCATCGGTGAGACCAGAGAACTCGGCCTGGTTCAACAACTTCTCCAGGCCCACACCTATTGGCAAATGCATGGTCTGGCAATCGACCTGCTCATCCTCAACGAAGAGGTTGGCAGCTACGAACGCCCCTTGCACGAACGGCTCCTGCAGCTGATTCAAAACCACACCCAGATGGGCGCAGCCAGTCAGGCCGGGGCGATCTTTATGAAAAGTGCCTCCCATATTCCCGAAGACGATCTGCGGCTCTTCAAGGCCGTTGCCGGCGTTGTTCTGGTGGCGGCGCGGGGGACCTTGCCCAAGCAACTGGGCATACTGGTTGACCGTCCTGAACCCTTAGGAAAAATGGTGCGTAAACGCGGGCCACGTGACCCCTCGGCGCCACTGCCGTTTATGGAACTGCACTATTTCAACAGTCTCGGCGGCTTCACCACGGATGGCCGAGAGTATGCGATCTATCTCGGCCCCAACACCAACACCCCGGCGCCCTGGGTCAATGTTATTGCCAACCAGCACTTCGGCACTCTCGTCAGTGAAACCGGGTCCGGTTTTTCCTGGTACGGCAACAGCCAGCGCAACCGACTGACCAGCTGGTCGAACGACCCGGTGCTTGATCCGGCATCCGAGGCCATCTATATCCGCGACGAGGAAAGCGGTACCTTCTGGTCGCCGACCGCCGCCCCGATCCGCGAAGAGACCGCCTATCGCGCGCGCCACGGAGCGGGCTACACCGTCTTTGAACATAACAGCCACGGCATCGAACAAGAGCTGACCGTTTTTGTGCCGGTGGATGACAACTCCGGGCAGCCGATAAAGCTGCAGCGCCTGCGACTGCGCAACACCTCCGGGCGCAAACGCAAACTGACCATCACCTATTATGCGGAGCTGATCCTCGGCGAAAACTACGAAACCTCGAGGATGCATGTTCTCACCCACTGGGACGAGGAAGCCCAGGCCATCCTTGCGCAAAACCGCTACCACCCGGAATATGGCGATCGCCTCACCTTTGTGGCTATCAACATGCCGGTGGACTCCTATAGCGGTGACCGTACCGCCTTCATCGGGCGTAACCGTTCGCTTGTCCACCCGGTGGCCATGGACCTGGTCGAGTTGTCCCAGCGGGTCGGCGCGGGACTCGATCCCTGCGCGGCGATCAGGATCAGTGTGGAAATGTTTGCCGGTGAACGACGGGATATC